>CAZCNI010000361.1:0-3011 GCA_964499765.1 uncultured Polyangiaceae bacterium | reverse complement strand
GACTGCCGCCAAGAACCAGAATGCGCAGCCCTCCCGAGTGCTCGGTGAGCGAGCGTGGTTCAAAGCCTTTTCGTAGCGGAACCCCCGCCCGTAGGACGCGGGAATTGCTGAAATTGTCTTCGACTTCCTCAAAGGCGGTGTAGGCACGGTCAATCACTTGAGCAACCCAGAGATTCGCTAACCCCATCGCTGAATTGGGTTCTAGCAGGGCCGTTGTTATCCCGCGCATCCAGGCCGCGAGCGTTATTGGACCCGCAGCGTACCCCCCCACTGAAAGCACGACGTTTGGGTGGATTCGATCAAGCAAACGCAATGACGCTGGCATCACAGCCGCGGCACGCGTCACGCCGCGCAGTGCGCCCGCCACTCCCTGGCCGCGGATCGGTCTAATATCTAGAAACTCGATGGCGTGCCCCAACGAAGGCACTACGTTAGCTTCCATGCCACGGCGAGTACCAACAAAGACCACGCTACAGGTGGCATCGAGCTCTTTGAGCGCATTGGCGACGGCTACCAGCGGAAAGACATGTCCCCCAGTACCCCCTCCTGCCAGCATCACACAAAAACTCATGTGGCCTCTTTGGGTTCTGCGTGCCGGGTGCTCTTCGAGAAGTCAGCCTTGGAAATCAGAAAGGCACTTGCCTCAGCCCGCGGAACTGGTTGCCCCCCAAGATCGTTCTTCATGGACGATCTCACGCGCGATACATTCAACAGCACGCCCATCGCAACACCGTTGACGAGCAGCGACGAGCCTCCGTAGCTGATGAACGGTAGCGTCAAACCTTTGGTGGGCAGAATGGACATGGCAACGGCAAGGTTTACCAGCGCTTGCACACCAAACATCACGGAAATGCCGTAAGCCACGTAAGCACCAAAATCGTCGGATGCCAGCAGGGCTGCCCGCACCCCACGCACGACGATCAGCAGATAAGCGCCGCACACTAGAACCAGTCCGATGTAGCCCAATTCTTCCCCGATAATGGCGGCCACAAAATCCGTGTGAGCCTCGGGCAGATACAGCACTTGGAGACCCTTGCCGAGCCCAAGTCCCTTGAACCCTCCGGAGCCGAACGACATCACCGCTTGATATGGCTGATAGGCGAGGTCATGGCGATGTTCGGCCATGCGAAGCCATGCAAGAACCCGTTCCCAGCGGTAGGCTTTGAATCGCACCAACCAACCAGCCACGATGACCCCAACAATCGCCACCCCGAGCAAGTAGCCCAGTCGCGCTCCTGCCACGAACAGCAACGTGAAGGTCAAGAACAGCAACACGATCGCGCCACCAAAGTCGGGCTGTTTGAGGCACAGCAGCATCAGCCCACCCGCCATCATCAAGTGAGGCAGCATCCCCACGGAAAAGCTTTTTACGCGCTCTTGCTTCTTGGCCAGCGAATACGCCAACCACAGCACGAGCGCGAGCTTGGCCATCTCGGAGGGTTGAACATGCACAGGCCCAACGCTAAGCCAACGTGTCGCGCCGCCGCCTGAATGCCCGAATCCAACCACGCACGCGAGCAGCAAGGCCGTAACCAGCAGCAAGATCGGATAGGTCATTACCCGCAGGCGGTGGTAGTCCACTTGCGCGGTAAGGAACATCAAGGCCGTGGCGGCGATTGCAAACACCAATTGCCGCTTGAGATAGTACTGGGCATCACCAAAGCTTACCGTAGCTTCCACCGCGCTGGCGCTAAACACCATCACGATGCCAAAACCGATGAGCGCAACAGTGACAGCCGCCAGGATGGGATCGATGCCTGAGCACTCCGTGCGCTGCACCGCATCGCCCGATTTGAACCGCGCAAGCAAGTTCATGCTAGCCTCCCTGCAATGCCCTGCAAGCGCCGAACGGCAGCCACGAATTGCTCGCCCCGGTCGGCATAACTCTTGAACATGTCGAAGCTCGCGCACGCCGGGCTTAGCAATACTGCGTCGCCTGAAATGGCGTGCTCGAAAGCCACTCTGACTGCTTGCTCAAGGTCTCGGACCTGTAGCGTCGGCAGTACTCCCTGCGTCGCCTGCGCAATGCGATCGGCAGCTTCACCCAGAACCACGACGGCACGGCCCTTCTTGGCCAATGCGTGTGCCAGTGGGGCATAGTCTCCCAGTTTATCCCGACCGCCGGCGATGAGTACACCCCGGGCCTCCTGCAGTCCCTGCAGCGCCGATACCGACGCTCCGACATTGGTACCTTTAGAATCGTCGTAGAATCGAACACCCGCAATCTCGCCCACGTATGCCATGCGATGCGGCAAGGGTACGAACTGCTGCAAAGCGCTTTCGATAGCCATCTTGCAGAGACCCAGAGCCCGTGCCGCCGCAACACTGGCAGCAACGTTGAGCGCGTTATGTTCCCCAAACAGGCGACTGTCCTCGAAGCTGAACCGCTCCCCCGTACTACGTTCGACAATACGACGTCCCTCGTGCGCGTAGTCACCCCCGGTACCAAACGTTAGAATCTGCCCCGACCCGCGGCGAGCCTGCTGCTCACAAAGGCGGTCGCCCACGGGAATCACGGCAAAGTCGCCGGCTTCTTGCAGCAAGAATGCGTTCCCTTTTGCCTCAGCATAACCCGCAAAGTCAGGATACCGGTCCAGATGGTCTTCGGTGATGTTCAGCAGTAGCGCCACGCGAGGGTGGAAACAGGGAGCACGTTCCAACTGAAAGCTCGAGACCTCGACGACCATGAGGTCCCATTTCTCTTGTGCCACCTGCGCAAGCGGCGTTCCGAGATTGCCACCTGAGAAAACACGATCATTTACTTGTGCGAACATTTGCGCAAGCAATGTAGTAACTGTGCTCTTCCCATTGGTTCCGCCTACGGCAATCAGTGGCGCTGCGACGAACCGTGCCCCCAAATCCAACTCCCCAATGACCGGAACGCCTTGACGCTCAGCTTTCTGCAGTTGCAAGAGTGGAGGTACGCCAGGTGATACCACGATCAAATCCGCCGTATCGAATGCAACGCCTTCGTGCCCCCCAACACACATCGTAACCGGCAGACTGCGCAG
>CAZCNI010000360.1:0-3023 GCA_964499765.1 uncultured Polyangiaceae bacterium | reverse complement strand
CGAACGCTGCCGTTGCAACCGCTTGGGATGATGCGGGGAGGCTCGGACGGGCACGGCCCCCGTGGATTTGCACCGCGCAACTGCCGAGATCTGAACAGCAGCCAACTGACCAACCAATTCCCCCGCCGAACAACCCACTTCACTCGTTCAGGTTGCGCACACGGACAAACCCGGGTGTCCGTGCTCAGGGGGCGCAGCAACGAAAACCGCCGGCATTGTCGAAGCCGCCGCGGCCGGCGTCAACCGGATCTGTCGCATGACCCCGGTGCCTGCTACCCTTGAGCGATGCTCAAGTCGCAGGGCCTGATGATCGTTGGTGTTTTCGGACTGTTGGGGAACGTAGTTGGCTGTTCGCCGGTCCAGAGCGCGGGGAGCACGACCGCAGGTGGCTCGGGAGGAGCCGTCAACGGAACTGGCGGCTCAGTTGCGGCCACTGGCGGAGGAATAACGGGTGGCACCAGCGGGATCCTGCCAGGAACCGGGGGCACTTACGGGACTGGCAACTCACTCGCTGGTACGGGTGGCGTTCAGCGCGGGACAGGCGGAACCCCGGGAACCAGCGGGACCGCTACCAGCGGCACGCTGAGCACCGGTGGCGCAAGCACAGCAACGGGCGGCACGCGAAGCACCGGTGGCGCTAGCACGGCAACAGGCGGTACGCTGAGCACCGGTGGAGCAAGCGCCACATCGGTGGGTACGCTGAGCACCGGTGGCGCTAGCACGGCAACGGGCGGCACGCTGAGCACCGGTGGCGCAGGTACTGGCGGGGCAACCGCAGTGGATCCGAATGTGAGCGCGGCGATCAACGCCTGCATGAGCAAGCTCCCGTATGGCGCCACTGACTTGAGCGCGGCCGAGCGTGCGCCCATTATCACGGCCATCATCAACACCTGCGTAGAGTTCGCGCCGCCCGGAGCAGAATGGCAAACGTATTGTCAGATGTTCCTGGTTGCAGCAATCAACGCGGAAAGCTCATACAACACCCAAGCAGGCGCGACAGGCGCCGGCGGTGATCCCTCGGTCGGACTGCTCCAGATTCGGTTTAGCTCGGTGGTAACCGACTTCGCTAACTACGGCCCAATCGACGCGCTCACCCGCATCGGTTGCAACTTTGGCACGGTGACGAGCAGTGACTCGTACGCGACCAAGAGTGCCATGATGCTCGACGTCAATTGCAACATCGCCATTGCGGCTTGGTATTACTTCATTTTCGCCAGCGGCAATGGTGGCTCCTCTGTGGTGTGGGTCGACCAGTACTGCTCTGGTTACGGCGTCGCCGGCAACCTGCATATCGGAATCGCCAGCTTTCTGATGGGCGGGGACGCTGCTCACACGAGTCTTTCCGGTGCCGACTTTTACTATAACGAGATCAAAGGCTGGTTCGATCCGTGCGTTACCTACTCGGGTACGCACCCGTTCGAGCTCACAATCCAGCCGGACATGAAAAAGTATTGTGGGTAACGTAGATGCGTTCTCGCTAGAAGTTAAAGGTCTTGCGCCCACTTTGGGCGTCTGGTTACTGAAACTTTCGCTTTTTTCGCCGGGCACTAACTACACGCGCCAACATAGGCAGAGCCCACTTGATTGGCTTCGGCACAACCGGCTGCCAAGGGCGGATTGAAGTTGCCGGCGAGGCTGCAGAACGACGGATTGACGGAAAGTCGAATCCGCCCCATTCCTCCATTGCCACCGCTGCCGCCCGAAGCGTTAGGACTGGCGCGCCCGCCGTCACCGCCTGCAGCCGATATTATCGCAGCGTTGCCAACGGCAATGTTGGGCGCAGAAAGATAGATGACACCGCCGGACCCGCCACCTCCCGCCGCACCGGGTTGCGGAGCGCAACCAGCATTGATGTCGGTTCCTTCGAACGCATCAGCACCGGGTCCACCATTGGCAAGCAGTTGGCCGTTGATGGCAATCAAAGAGTTCGTTGCCAGGCGCAACGCACCACCACCGCCGCCGCCCCCTGATGTGCCACTGCCCGATGGTCGATTGAGGTAGTCGGCGCTACCGCCGCCACCGCCGGACCCGGTCTGGAACGTGTTGAAGACGCCGAGGTCATTGGCGGCGTTGACTCCGATACTGCCACCACCACCGCCGCCGACACAGCTTTGCGGCACGCCTTGGTAATCACCTGGGCATTGGGTCTGTCCTAGTGTTCCCGCAATGCCGTCATAGAAAGCATGGCCTGCTTGGCCGCCATTTCCGTTCAGAGCGCCGCCACCCCCGGCGACCCCAGAGCAGTCGTTCTCGATGCCGATACTGGCCACATAGGGGGGGCATAGCGCGCCGGGCGCCCCGCCTGCTGGGCCCCCACCGCCACTACCATAAGCGCGATAGCCCGTATGTACACCAGCGCCACCGCCGTACGTCGCCACGGGAGCCGTGAAGAGCAGCTGGGAATTGTAATTGCAGTTGGTCGAAGTGGTAACGGAGCATGTACCCGCTGATCCCAAAGGTCCCGTGCCGAGTAGTCCCGGGTTTCCAGCTACGAACTCGCATGGACTCGAAGGCACACCCGATTGGTAAGGTTCGCCAGTAAAACCGCCTGCCCCAGCAATACCGGTTATCGTATTGTCTTCAACGCTCGAACCTTCAGTTCCGGGGCCTCCCGAGAGATCAATGGTGCCGTTGACGACGATCGGACCCTGTGAAAACAACTCGAGTGTACCGGAAGCACTCCCGTCACCTTTGACGTACACGGTGATGCCGGCCGCAATGAGAATGCTCGTGAACACGTGTTGGACCGGCGCAAGGTACGTGGGGTTCTCGGTGGGCTCGAACGCGCCTTCGGTACCCGCACAGGGGCCGCTGTTGCACGCTTGGGCAATGGCGCATGCCGGTTCGGTATTCACTACGCAGCTCCCTGTGGTCGTCCGACCATTCTGCTGCGTCATCGTTGCATCGCAGTGTTCGCCCGTTGGGCAGTCGGCATTGGTGGAGCAACCATCGCCAATGGCGCCGTCGAGCGGAGTACGACCGCAAGCAGCAAACACGCCCACGGTCGAGAGCAATGACATGGT
>CAZCNI010000359.1:0-3031 GCA_964499765.1 uncultured Polyangiaceae bacterium | reverse complement strand
ACCGGTCTGATTCCGATAGGGCGAAGCAACCAGACTCATGGGTAAGTCACTTTCACCGCTGACATCGCCACCCAAGAAGACCTGCACCTGTTTTGACTCCAGCGTGCGGTCGAGCAACAAGACGAGCCGCTTGCGGTCTTCGAGGGCACGCAAGTACTCCTTGAGTTGCTCGTTCTGCGACATGTCAGCTCGATCGAGCAAACGCGATTGCCCTTCTACGACCAGCTCGGAGGCGCGCGAAGCTTGATCGATGGCGGCCTTCACCAACGTCAATCCACGAGCATTCAGCGGCTGCATCTCGTCCTCGGAACGGTCTCGCGCGCGTACGAAGTGATCGCGTAACTCCGCCAGCGTACGACCATCGACGACCTCCTCGAGCAGCTGGTGTACACGGTCCAATTCTCCAGGGTCGAGCGGCGTCTCCACGTGAACGAATCGATTTTCGACCGTACCATCACAAAACACGATTACGCTCAACAGTTCCGAAGGCCGTGTCGGGATGAACCGGATCTTCAAGAGCGGACGAGTTTCCGCACTGCGCCGAGCCACGACTGCCGGGGACCCGGTAAGCTCCGACAGCAGGCGTCCGGTCGAGTGAAGGAGATCGTCACCTGCGGGCTCTTGGCGTAGCCAGTCTGCGATCTTGGCGGCGTCGGGTGCCGACAATTGTCGCGTCTTCATAAGCGCGTCGATGAACAGTCGAAAAGCCTTTTCCGTGGGAACACGCCCGGCTGAGGTGTGCGGCTGGATCAGGTATCCGAGATGTTCCAGATCTGCCAGGACGTTACGGATTGTTGCTGGCGACAGGTCGAATCGATAGCGCCTAACCAGCGTGCGGCTGCCCACTGGCTCACCATTGCTGATGAACTCCGTGAGTAGGGCGTAGAGGACGTCACGCGCGCGGCGAGTGAGGGATTCTGCCACCACGAGAACATAGCACGCCCACCTCAGCCCGATAAGCACCCAACCGAGCGCGCGATTGTCGCGAATTTGGATCTGCGCTCGCTCGCCGCGCTACGATAGCGGTCTCAGGATTCGTATGTATCGGCCACGTTCTCGCCAGTGGGGCTTCGTCCGTCAAGTCGCAATTCTTGGATTCCTTCTGACCGCAAGGGGGAGCAGCGCAACCACGTTTAAATCGGGGCACAACCGCGCCACGTTCCCAAGCGACGTTACAGCGACGTTTGCCTATCGAGTGGCGCAGCTCGATCGTCCGGCGTGCCTGGCCGAGCTGACTCGGCGCAATATCCCTTTCCAGGTGGTAACGGATGCACCCGGGGTGAGGGCTCCCGTGCGCCTGAAAGGCGCGCTCGGCGGTATCAAATTCGTCACGGCGGCGCCTGAATCCGAACGCGATCGATTGCCGTGGGCGGTTCTCGATTGCCGGCTTGTTTTGGCATTGAACGAGTGGACGCGGGTGCTCGATGCGCATGACGTTAGCGAAGTGGTGTTCTCATCCGGTTGGCGACCCGCTACGAAGCTCGCGTCTGCTGGGGGTGAAGAAGGGAAGCGCCATGCCGGAGCTTTGGCCATGGACGTACATGCCTTCCGGCTCAAGTCCGGCGGCGAGCTCGTGGTGGAGCGCGACTTTCACGGACACGTAGATTCGCCGGTCTGTGGGCCTGAATCAACGGCTCCCAATCCGAGTTCCCTTGAAGCCCGGCAGCTCAGAAGCATCGTGTGCTCATCGGCCGAGTTGCGACTCTTTCAGAGCATTTTAACGCCAAATTACGACGTGCATCATGCTAATCACTTCCACGTGGAGGTAACTCCGAGCGTACGCTGGTTCATTCTGAGCTGAACCTTGAAGCTGTTGGGGGTGGGCCGACCGCGCAGAAGCGAGTCTGCGAAAACCTTGACACTTTTGAGTGTAAAGTTCGATGATCGCTGCTGCTCGGTACACCCATCTCGGAGGACCTGTGACCGCTACCCTGCTCGCTATCGACGACAGCAAAACCATGCGCAAGGTGCTTGAAATCACCTTTGCGGGCGAGGACTATCGAACCGTCCTGTCGGAAAGTGCTAGCGACGCCCTAGCCAAACTGCGTTCTGAACGACCTGCTGTGGTGTTACTGGACGCCATCTTGGGCGATACCAATGGCTACGATCTGTGCCAACGCATCAAGGCGGAAGCGCCTCAGGTGGGTGTGATCATCTTGAGTAGCAAACAGCATCCCTACGATCGTGCACGGGGAACTGCGGCTGGTGCTGATGACTACATCGACAAGCCATTTGATACGCAGGCGCTGATCGACAAGACCGCTGGTCTTGCGCAAAGACTTGCGGAATTACCCTCGCGCCCAGTCGCTTCCGCACCGGCACCAGCACCAGCTCCACGCATTGCGCACAGTCCCGTTGCATCGCAGCCAATGCAGTCTCACCAGCCCCTCTCACGGGTTGGCTCGGCAGCACCGGTGGCCAAAGCCCCACCTTCGCCGGCCCAACCAACAGGGGTGGCGGCGTCTTCGGTTGCAGCAACTAGTACGGCCGTCTCCGTTGGCGCCGGTCCTGCCCCAGCTTCGGGTATGGGCAATCTTGAGAGCAAGTTGCAAGGGCTTGGTCTCACGCGTGATCAGGTGGTGGCAGTGCTCGCGATTTCTCAAGGAGTGGTCGAGCAAGTCGTTTGGGAAGTCGTGCCGGTGCTGGCCGAAGCCATGATCCGCGAAGAGATTCTGCGGTTGACGGCCGAGTGACCAATGCTTGGGCTCAATCCCGCACATTTCCACCGCTTTAGCGTGTGAGCGTGCCATGGCAATCGTGTTCCGTGGGTTCGCACGCTGAAATCGTGTCGCTCTAAAAGCTGGTGCTAGGGTGCGCCCACCATGCACGAGCTTCCCAAAGCTTACGAACCCGCTGACGTCGAACCTCGCTGGTACCAGTACTGGCTCGATCAAGGCGTTTTCGAAGCAAGTGTTGCACCCGAGGACCAGCGTCCTACCTATGTGATCCCCATGCCCCCGCCCAACGTGACGGGATCGCTTCACATGGGCCATGCGCTCTTTGGAACGATTCAAGATGTCTTGATTCGCCG
>CAZCNI010000358.1:0-3036 GCA_964499765.1 uncultured Polyangiaceae bacterium | reverse complement strand
AAACGGTCGTTGAAATGGATCGCGTGAGCCGTACGCTCGAGCACGGCGCTCTTGAGATTGTCGTACAAAAGAACTCGAGGCACCCCTTGAAAGAAAGCGAATGCGTCCACGTGCCCCCGTACGAAGTTGGGCATGGCGGTGCTGAGGTAGAAGCGCAGGAATATCTGGCGCGACCAACTCAGCACCATCACGAAGGCCCACAGCGCGCGCACGGCCTTGCCGCTGGTGATCTTGCCGAAGGCGCCCCAGTCCACTTGTGCCTGCTCACCGATCAAGGTGCGCAGGCGCAAGTAAGCTTCTTGTTTGGGGCGAGGTCGCACTCGGGCCACTAGGTGCCTGAAGTGATCGGGGCCACCCGGGTAACCTCGCTCCTTGGCCATCTGGAACAGGCGGCTCGCACACAGTCTCGGATACTGCTCGAGCTTGGCGACAACGAACTGCATGTACGGGCTGATGAGCGTCGTGCGGTTGCAGCTGCGCTCGGGTGACAGCCCGTCTTGCCCCAGCACGCGCTCCACGGTTTCGTGGTGCACGTTGAGTTGAGAGGCGATGGTCCCCACCTTCCACTTCTCAGCCGTGTGTAGGCGTAGGATCTCAGTTTCCAAGGCCTTGTCGATCATGAGCCCACCTCGCGAGCGAGCTTGCGCACGGAGCGGAAGTCACCGACGCTTGGGAGGTACTTGGGGCGTGCGCGCTTGACGATGTCGAACTGCACGAGCTGGCTCTCGCCGGGCCATAGCTCGTCCCCAAAGAGCGTCGAACATCGCCCCATCAGGCATTCGTCGGCCACAGAAAGCGCAACGCATAGGGGCTTGCCTTGCCAAAGGCTGATGCCCTCCAGCAGAGTCAATAACGCTCGGGGATGGCTGCAATGGGGCTCGAATCTCGCTTTGAGAAGGTCGCGATTGCCATCGCGCACAAGCAACGTTGCAGCTTTCAGCGTCACTTGCAGGGTGCAGTGCCAGGGTCTGAACATGATGGGGGGCCTCCTTGACCCCATCCGACGCCGCGACCGTCGCGATATCGGATGCCCCATCAGTCGCACCGATTTCTGCCAGCGTGCGCGACTGTTGAGTCACTTTCTCTGCCGAGAATTTGCCCCGCTGATGCTTGGCCACGTAACGCTGCTGGCTGGCCGCGTGCAACCGTCGTCCGCGTAAAGTACGCTGGTAGCATCGAGACGCGTCGCGCTGCTGTGCCCTACGCGCAGCCTCGAAGCAGTCGTGGCCGCAATAGCGGTGCCCGCGATCGCAATCGGGACAAACGGCTACCAGCCTATGACACCACCCACAGTTGAACTGCCGCCATGTCTCCGACCAATAAGCGCCCATCCGGGACCCGAAAATCGGATCCGTTTTCTCGACAACTCCGTCCCAATCTGCGAAACACCACCATGGCGCTGTCGCGGACCACGCGATCGCCGAGGAAGGCACGGTGGATCAGACCGCGCCTTCAACCAATTTCGGGGGGCGTTACGCTAATCGCAGCCAGGGCCAAGGACCAAAAAACTGGCGCTCTTTGCCGCAACTTTCGGTGCCAAAACCTGGCTGACTGCCGCGTCTATCGCCAACTTCACGCGGATCTACACAGCCAGCGACAGACCGCGAAGCTACGCTCGGCAACGCCACGGTTCACCAGAACTTTTTCAGCAGCTCTGCGCGCGGGACGCTTGTCACCAGTTAGGGCGACGGCGAGTGGAGGCACCAGCGCAGGAGACCGTCATGTTGGACAGGCTTTTGTGGTGCGGTTTACTTTGGAGCCACACTTTCCTGTCCACCATACCGCCGCGCAGCAGCGCTAATTCTGTTCTTGATCTTCTCTCGCAACTCCGGCGGCTCAAGCACCTCCGCGTCTTCGCCAAATCGCAACACCCACTGCTCCAGTTCGGGGCATGGCCGCACGCGGAGTTCCAGCTCAACAGATCCGTCGTCCAAAGGACGTGTCTTTTGCGATTGATGCCACCGATGGTGGAGTGCGTAGGTTGCCCAATGACTGGAAAGCTTTATTTTGATTTCGCGCGGCGCTGGCTCTCCCAACCAGATTCCAATGCTATCACGGAACAGCACGGCAGGATCGTACTCGTTCTGCGCGGGGTACTCGAATTTCTCATTGTCCAAATCAATTGAGAGGATACGAGCGAACCGGAATGCCTTGGGGCCCTTACTTTCGGCCTCGCCGACTTCAATGGCCACCACATATAGTTGAGCATCGTGCACAACGAGAGAGTAAGGCTTGATTCGACGCTCGTCCTCTCTGCCATCGAATGTTCTATACCGAATCAGCGCAACTCGTTGTTTCAGGATCGCATCAAGGATGTCATCCAAATCCCCTGCACGATCACCAAGTGACGCTTCGTGACTGCAGAGTACGACGAATTTGCGATTCATCGACGAGAACTGCTGTTTTCGTATAGCGGCGAGCCGGTGCACAACTTCCGCTCGGATTGCTTCAAGGTCGATTTGGTATTGCGTGCCGGTAAAGACCTTAGAGAACGCAGCGCCAAGGCTTGCGGATATCACACGTGCCAACGGGGCTCGTTCCTCCGTGGCAATGGACTTTTCGAACGCCTGTGCTGGATCGAACCTAAAGACGTGCTTTGGTCCGGTGTCATCCACAATCACGCCAGGAATTTCCTGGTTCAGGAGTTTTAGATTTCGCAACACCGCTTCAGGATTGATCGCATAAGTCTTTGCTGCGCTCTGCGCATCTAGCCGCTTACCTTCCATCATTGCGCGCAGCATGCGCAGCACACGACCGATATTCTTCCCGCGGTTGTCCTCAGTCGACATCCCCTAAGTCCATCATGGATTGGCCAATCCATCATGGATTTTCGTACAACTCGTGTATTGCGCGGCGGATCTCGAGGATCCATCCATAGGTCGACGTTAGCGATTTTTGAAAGGAGCTGTACTATGACAACCGACATTCGGGTCAGAATTGACGAAGAAGAGCGTTCACTGGATGCGGCAGACGCCAACTGGGTCCACAGGCACCTGGAACACCACGTCATTGGAGGACAGGGGCACCGAGTTCAAG
>CAZCNI010000357.1:0-3039 GCA_964499765.1 uncultured Polyangiaceae bacterium | reverse complement strand
CTGCTCGAGCTGCAAAAGCGCGCCGGCGGCACGGTAATTGGCGTTGATTGGCGCACACCCATCGAAGACGCGCGGCGTCGCCTGGGCTCAGACGTTGCGCTGCAAGGCAATCTCGACCCTATTTTGTTATTCGCCCCGCGGGAAGTGTTGGCCACGCGCGCCAGCGATCTGCTGAATCGCGCAGGCAAGTCGGGTTACGTGTTCAACCTGGGGCACGGCATTCTGCCGCAGACCGACCCAGACCAAGTCCGCTTCCTCTGTGACTGGGTACACGAGCATACCGCATGACCCAAACCAATCCTCCGAGCATTCTGATTGCAGACGCGGGTATCAGCGGGCTTGCCACGGCCAATGCGCTGCTGAATCAGCGACCCGACATTAATCTGTGTATCGTCGAGGAGCGAACACGCGCAGGGGGCAGCATCAACACCCTGCATGAGCAGGGTTTTCTGATCGAATCGGGGCCCGACTCATTTTTGCGCACAAAAACCGAGGCAGCCGCGCTCTGTCGCGCGCTTGGGCTCGGCAATGAGCTCATCTCGCCGAACCCAGAGGGGCGCCGAGTGCTGCTGGCCCACCAGGGCAAACTCGTCGAGATGCCTGCGGGCATGGCGCTCGCGATCCCTACCCGCGTCGGACCCATGGTAAAGACGCCGCTATTGAGCTGGTTTGGCAAGTTGAGAGTCCTCGGTGACTTGAGTGTACCCAAACCGAGCGGTGAAGTGCATGACGAAGCCGTGGGAAGTTTTCTCAAACGCCACTTTGGTGACGAGGCAACCGACCGCATCGCAGGTCCACTGCTGGGCGGCATTTTCGCCGGTGACATCGACGAGCTGAGTATCCTCTCTACCTTCCCGCAACTGGTCGATCTCGAGCGACGGCACGGGAGTTTGATTCGTGCATTTTTCGCGGCTGAGCGAGCCCGTGCCGCGCAAAACAATCAGCAAGAAAAGCTCGGCGCGGCCATTGATGACCCGCTCTACTTGCCTGAATTGTTCGAATTCGTGCGCTGGTTGTACCTCCAAAGTCGTCAAGCAGAGAGTCCGCATCAATCCTTGCGTGGGGGCATGAGCCAATTGGTGCAGCAGTTGGTGACCCGCCTTCCTGAGTCGTGTTTGAAGCTAGGCGTTGCCATTCAAGGCCTTGAACGTGTGGCAAGCGGCAGGTGGCGTGCTCATCTTTCCAATGAATCGATGTTGGAGGTCGACGGGGTCGTGTTGTGCTTGCCCGCAGCTGATGCTGCGGCGGTGATTCCCGAGCCTGTTCTCTCTGCCGAGTTCAGCGACATGCCCCACGTTTCAACGGCAGCAGTTTACTTCGCTTTGCGAACCCAAGAATTGCCAAGACCCCTGGACGCGTCCGGCTATATGGTGCCGCGTTCCGAGGGGCGCGCATTTGCGTCATCCTGGGCCTCTACGAAATGGGCGGGGCGCGCGCCGGAAGGTGCGGCTTTGATCCGCGTCTCCCTGGGTGGCGCGCGCGACCCAGCATTGGTTGCCACCTCGAGCGATGACGACCTGGCGCTGCTCGCTCGCCAAGAACTCGAGCGCATGATCGGCCCCATTGTTCATCCGCTGTTCGTGCGGACTTTCAAACACGTGCGGCCACAACCGATTGTGGGTCACACCAGTAGGCTGGCTCGCATCGAGAACCGCCTGGCCGATGTTCCGGGTCTTGAGATTGCGAGTGCGGCTTTTGGCGGCGCGGGCATTCCAGACTGCATTCGTCGGGCTACAGCGGCTGCCGAGAAAATTTTACGCCACCTGGGCTGACGATTGGGCGCCAGCGGCCCTTCGACCGAGTGTTCAAGCGAGGAATTGCTCACAGGCGCGGGCGGATGCAGCAAGGTTTGCTATCCTCGCGCCCGTTCTTCCGACGTCGTCTAAAGGCAGGACAAGGGACTTTGAATCCCTGAATCATGGTTCGAATCCATGCGTCGGAACCAAATGGGGTCGGGGGTGTCAGACTTGCTCGATGACGAAGATGCGTTGCTCGGCATCGCGTGTTTTCGATAACAGTCCCCATGTCCAATACGCCGACTGACGAAAGTAATGAACGTCGATTCGTCGAGCGGCTGCAGAACCACGATGAGCGTGCGTTCAATGAACTCGTAGAAGCCTACGGCCCCCGCGTGTTCCGCCTGGTGGCGCGCATGCTGGGCAGGCACGAAGAGGCTGAAGACATGACGCAGGAAGTATTCGTGCAGGTCTTCAAGGCGATCGATCAGTTTCGTGGCGACTCCAAACTGAGCACTTGGATCTATCGCGTCGCCACCAACATGTGCAAGAACCGCTCGAAGTACTTGTCGCGTCGACACGAGGACCGCCAAGACGCGTTCGATGCGATCGCCGAGCATCAGCCGCTACACCAGGCAAAAGGCGTGACATCAGGTCAAGTAAATCGCCCGGATGACATGGTCGAGGGGATGCAAATGGAAGCGATCATGCGGCAATGCATCGCTGAGCTTGAACCAGACTTTCGCGAAGCCCTAATTCTCAGAGACGTCGAAAACCTTAGCTACGAAGAAATCATCCAGATCACGTGTGTTGCCGAGGGAACGGTCAAGAGCCGCATTCATCGCGCGCGCGCTCTGCTCAAGCAACGACTGTCCCTTGCACTTGGGGAAAATCTGCCATGACCGAACATTCTCAACCGCCGCAAGAGTCAACTCGCCCCCTCGACTCCGAGCTCGATGCAACGGAATTGGCCCGCATGCAACGCCTAATGCGCGGCGCGCTCGACGAAACCGCCGCAGGCTCGCCGGATGTTCTGCGGGGCGTGCAACGAAAGTTGCGCGAGCGCAGCGGTGGCAAATTCTACGCAGACGGATGGAGCACCGCACGCCACGCCCCGATCTCCACGTACTTGGTGACAAGCCTGCTCATGCTGGCCGTCATGGTGTTCATTTATGCTGTCATACACCCACTTGCGGGCGCGCCCACCATGGTCCGCAGCATCCCAGTGCCCGTACAGGTAATCGCACCACAGTAGCAGTAGCAGTAGCAGTAGCAGTAGCAGTAGCAGTAGCAGTAGCAGTAG
>CAZCNI010000356.1:0-3040 GCA_964499765.1 uncultured Polyangiaceae bacterium | reverse complement strand
CAGAGCACGATCACGGGACATGCGGACCAGCGCCGGGTAATCTCGCGCGCAACTGTCATTCCTGCATTTTCCATTAGATCAGTGGCTGGCGTCCCTGCGGTCACCGTCAAGCGATCAGCTTCGACCATCCGTTGTACGTCGAGTAGCGCAGTTTGGAAATTCATCCCTGGTTGTGAAGTCTTCATGAGGTTTACATTTGGGTGCGTGCTTGAGTGTGAATTAGATGGCTTGAGATGAAGCTTGCGCAGTTCATTGTGTTGATGACAAGAGATCCACAACAAGCGAAACTACGTCGTGCGCCAAACCCACGGCCACGGCCAGACACTGGGCAGGTTCACCATGGGCGGGTGCGCTGCTTTCCATTGCGCACCTATCTTGGCAGGTGACTCCCGGGAAGTGCGCGGCAAAAGCCCCGCAAGATCGATGCCGCTCGCGAGCGTAAACGGTTCGATGTCTTTTCCGTGCGAACCAAATAGCTCTTCAGGAGCTCCTTGAGCAATGGCCTTTCCGTTCGCGAGAAGAACCACGTGGTCAGCGACGTCGTTGGCGGTGACCATGTCGTGTGTGATGACAATCGATGTCACGCAGTAGCTCGTGCGCATTCGTTCAATCAGTTCGTCGATGACACGTGAACCGATTGGGTCGATGCCAGACGTTGGCTCATCGTAAACTAGAATCTCCGGTTCGGTGACAACGGCACGTGCAATCCCGACTCGTTTAGCCATCCCGCCCGACAGCTCGCCGGGCAACTTCTTTGCAGCGTCTTCGACGTTGAGCTCGCTCAAAGCGCGATGCACACGCTCATTAACGTCCACGGCGCTCAGGTGCCGCGCTTCCCGGAGTGGGAATGCGACATTGTCGAATACGGACATGGAGTCAAGGAGCGCAGAACTCTGGAACACGAATGCAAACTTACGGCGGACGCGCTCGAGATCGCCTTCACCAAGTGGGACAATGTCGAGTCCATCGATCCGTATCTCCCCTGCGTCGGCGCGTTCCAAACCCACGAGCAGACGAGCAAACGTGCTTTTGCCTGAACCCGAGCCGCCGATGATAACGCAAGTCTCGCCGCGCTCTACTTTGAGGTTAAAGCCATCCAATACGAGGTTGTCGCCAAATCGCTTCACGAGTTCTCGGACGTCGATGAGGGAAGTCAAATCGGCAACTGCTGGGGTCATAACGTCACATTCGCTTCCGCGGAATTGGCTAACAACCCGAGGGGGCCAGCGGCCGCACGAAACCCGACAGCCCCAAAGCGTCTCATTGATGCAAAATCGTCTTGCGCCACACAAGCGGTGTCCAAACCAACGGCTGCCATTGGTCTTGTCGTGTGCAAGAAGGTGACCAGGTCGTCTCGATGACGTGCTAATTTGTCCGACCGTAATGGGAAAGAGCCCGTCGCCTCGTCTACCCGAATTGTTGCGAAACAAATCCTGCGAGAACCGGCCCAATCGCTCACATTGCTTAGCTCGGTTTGCGACCTAATCGGTAGTAGATTGGGGGGTCATGTGGCTCGTCTCGCACCTGCTCTCAATCTTGGGCTTTGTCCTCGCATTGTTACTAATCGCGAGGATATTGAAGGAACGGCGTCCACCAGGCAGTACTTTTGGTTGGCTCGTGACAATCGTTATGGTGCCTTATGTGGGAGTGCCCTTGTACCTCTTCTTTGGTGGACGCAAGACGCGACGGCGCGCCGCGCGCAAGAAGAACCTGAAACTCACTGCACCGACTTCCTCTGTATGCCACGACGAAAGTGCCATTCAGCGTGTTCTTCGTGTGGCCGGAATGCCGGATGCAACTAGTGGAAACCGCATTGAGCTGCTTGCCACCGGAGAAGCCTCGTTCTTAGCACTGATTGACCTGATTCGAACTGCTAAGGAATCGATCCAAATCGCCACGTTCATTTTCGGCAACGATGATACGGGCCGTTCGGTGCTCGACGAACTTGAAAAGAAAGCGGCGGAGGGCGTTCGCGTTCAGCTCCTGCTGGACGGTTTGTTCGCTATGCGAACGAGCCGTCCCGGGCGGCGCGCACTCAAGAAAGCCGGCGGCGAGATCTGCTATTTCATGCCGATTCTTCACTTGCCTTTTCGTGGCCAATCTAACTTGCGCAATCACCGAAAGATCGTTGTGGTGGACGGGAACCGAGGAATCATAGGGGGGATGAATATTACGCAGCAGGACATGGGATCGACACCATTTACGGGTCGCTGGCGTGACTTATCGATTCGCGTAGAAGGAAAGGTTGTGGAACAAATCGCGGCGCTATTCCTTGCCGATTGGGACTTCGCATTGGGACGGAATGTCGAACCTCAAGAGTTGCCTAACGTGTCTCAGGAACGTCAAGATTCATCGATTCAGATGGTTGCGAGCGGTCCTGATGTGCCTGGCGATGCATACTACGATGGATTGCTGACCGCGCTTTTCGAGGCAAAGAGTCGCATCTGGATTGCCACGCCCTACTTTGTACCCGATGAGACGCTTGCGCGTGCTCTAGTTCTCGCGGCAAAGCGCGGCGTAGATGTTCGAATCTTGGTTCCCGCGCGCTCGAACCATTGGGTAGCTGACCTGGTTGCCGCTAGCTATATGCGCCAAGTTCGAGGTGCAGGTGGCCGTCTTTGCCTCTATCGAAAGGGAATGATGCACGCAAAGGTGAGCATCATCGATAATCAGGTTGCGACCGTAGGTTCGGCAAACATGGATATCCGAAGCCTCTTTCTCAATTACGAAATTGCTCTCTTTCTCTATTCACGACCGGACATTGACCGCCTTGCAAACTGGTACGAAAGTGTCCTTGCTGAGTGCGACAGCAAGTTTCCACCACCAACGGCAGCGCGCACGCTTGCCGAAGACGTAGCCCGGCTAATTTCGCCTATCACCTAGCATTCGTTAGGCGCCCAAAGCCGGTATGTGGTTGGCATCCAAGCTGACTGACATTCATCGTGGTAAGGGTCGAATTTGACACCAAATGAAAATAAGTTGCAATGGGTAGTTCAGACAAAGTCCCTCACCCAGCTCTAAAGGTGGAGAACCTCTCAAT
>CAZCNI010000355.1:0-3047 GCA_964499765.1 uncultured Polyangiaceae bacterium | reverse complement strand
AGAAAAGTACAGCGTGCTGTACTTTTCTGTTCCGGTTCGGTCAAACTTCGCCAGCGAACGAGCTTGATGGGCGGGATATCTGATACGTTATGACTGGTCAGGATAGTACACGCTCGAGCCGGCGATTCGTCGTAAGCGCTGCGTTTGACTGAGCTTCAGGTTGAAGGCTTTGCAGCCGGATTCTCTCTCGGCCAAATCGGGTCGCTTGGCGTTGCGTGAGGTACTACGCTCGATTCGCGATGTTCCTCGCTGCAGACATTGGTAACACGAACGTGACCTTCGGTCTTTGGGACCACTCGACGCTCCTTCACACGTTTCGGGCATCGAGTGTTCGCACGCGAACCTCCGACGAGTACGCGGTTCTGATCCAGCAGATGATCCTGCTGAGAAAAGTCGACGATCGCCGGATTGAAGGGGCCATTATTGCCAGCGTTGTTCCTCAACTGACCGAGGTGCTCGTCAATGCAATCCGAACGGTTTACGCGCGCGAGCCACTCATCGTAGGCCCGGGCCTTCGAACCGGGATGCCCATTCTTTGTGACAACCCTCGTGAAATAGGGGCAGACCGTATCGTCAACAGCGTTGCCGCGTTCGAACGGCTGCACCAAGCCGTTATCGTCGTGGACATTGGGACCGCGACCACGTTCGATTGCGTTTCCGCTGCTGGTGAGTACTTGGGCGGAGTGATCTTGCCCGGAGTTACCGTAAGTTTGGACGCTCTGTTCGCGCGAGCAGCGAAGCTCTCTCACGTTGAACTTATTGAGCCGCCGCGGGCACTTGGGCGCAATACGGCGCAGGCGCTGCAGTCGGGTGTCGTCTTTGGTTATGCGGCAATGATCGACGGTCTCGTTCGCCGGCTGAGCGAGGAAATGGGAGGCGTCTGTAGAACGATCGCGACCGGTGGACTTGCTCCGTTGGTCACGAAGCATGCCGAAACCATAGAGTCGGTGGATATGGATCTGACATTGTGTGGGCTACAGATTTTGTACACCCGCACCTGTGGCAACGCGCCTGACAAGGGCTCAAGACAGCAGAGCCCATGATGATGGGGGAGCAAGGCACCAGACTGAATCGCGCACACCTGTTCGGGCGACTGTTTGGTGCTGCGCTAATGGTCGTGTTGGCAGTCAGTTGCCGAACCGAGCGACAACCGGCTGCAAGTCGGACCAACCGCTTCGTGAGCCTTTCACCGGCAATCACCGAAACTCTGTTTGCAATCGGTGCGGGGCCCGCGGTCGTAGGAGTGAGCGATTATTGCCACTACCCCAACGAGGTCGAACGCCTACCCCACGTGGGTTCGGGCTATACCCCCAGATACGAGACCATCCTGAGTCTGACGCCCACGGCCGTTTTCGTGGAAGGCGTTAACGCTGAGACCAGTCGAGACCTAGCAAAGGTGCTCGCTGTGAAGTTCCTTCCCTGGTTGACTCTCGAGCAGGTGATGCAGTCGACCCGAGAACTTGGACAATTGACGGCCCACGAGGCAGCGGCTGAACGCACGGCACGAGCCTACGAAGATACGATGCAGTCACGGACCACTGCCATATCTCCGCGCATACTTCTGGTCATGCCTCACCTAGCGGGTCAGATGCGCGAGGCCTGGTTCATCCGTCGAAACTCCATCCACGGACGAGCCCTCGAGGCGGCTGGCGCCGTTAACGCCGTAGCGGACGACGTCAACGGACCACCCCATCTGAGCCTCGAGCAAGTAATTCGGCTCGATCCTGACGGAATCATCATCCTTGAAGATGCGAGAGAGATTGATACTAACCTCGCGCATGACTGGCAGCAGTTGCGAGTACTGACGGCGGTTCGAAAGAATCATATCCAGCAGATTGCCGTGCCTGGTGTGACCATTCCAGGGCCACGCATCATCGAGCTCGTTCTGCGACTTTCTCCTTGGGTTCAGGCCTGGAGCATGGTCCCATGACGGTCATCAGCATCGAGCACGCGGGAATCAACCGGGGAGGTCGGAGCGTATTGCACGATGTCTCACTCCGCGTCGAGCGCGGCGATCGGATTGCTCTCATTGGGCCGAATGGATCCGGCAAGACTACGCTGCTGCGCGCCATCCTGGGTCTAGTGCCTCTAGCTCAAGGCCAAATTCTACTCGACGGCGAGCCCGTTGCGCGGTTGGCCTCGTTCGAGCGGGCTGCGCGAGTTGCCTGGTTACCGCAACAAGCCCTCGCTGATGAAGCCATCACCACACTTGAGTTCGTATTGGCAGCTCGATATCGATTCACTGAACCACGACAGATTGCAAAGGAGGCGGCTCTGCACGCTCTGAAGTGCATCGACGCAGAGGCGTGGGCTTCGCGATTGGTGACGCAGTTGTCGGGGGGCGAACAACAGCGCATTGCCCTGGCCGCGTTGCTGGCACAAGAATCACAAACGCTACTGGCAGATGAACCCGCCAATCATCTGGACCCCGCTCAACAGGTCGCGGTGTGGAGACTCCTGGGGCGGATCGCTGCATCAGGTACGATGATTGTTGTGACCCATGACATCAACTGGGTTCCGTGGCTCGGCGACCTTGCCGTAACACGTGTCGTCGCGCTCAAACAGGGACAACTAATGTTCGACGTGAAAGCGGATGATGCTCTGTTGCCAGCTAGACTCAGCGAGCTTTACGGGATCGAAATGCTCGCGCTAGAGTCGAATGGACAGCGTGTGATTGTCCCCACCAAGTCAGAGGGGGGCTCCTTGTGACTCACCGAGTCGGAATGTCTCGTTGGATTGGTCGCGTAGCGATGGTCGTTGTGTGGCTGGGTCCCGTGCTTGGTCTGCTCGGTCCTCATCTCGACCAAAACGTCGGATCGTTCGTATTCTGGCAACTAAGAATGCCCCGCGTCGTGGCCGGACTCTTGGTGGGTGCAAGCCTTGGTTTGGCAGGCGCGGTTACCCAGGCGCTGTTTCGAAACCCATTGGCTACACCGAGCACCACGGGCACGTTGGCAGGTGCGACTCTTGGTGCACTCTTGGCACTCGTGGTTGGTGCTGGCAATCACGCACCAGGCACGCCTGTGGTTGCAGTTTGTGCCTTTGTG
>CAZCNI010000354.1:0-3049 GCA_964499765.1 uncultured Polyangiaceae bacterium | reverse complement strand
TCTTTGGGTTTCCGTCGCGAATCAGATCAACCCGTATCTGCTCGGCCTTTGGAATCGCTTCGAACTGATTGTACCAAGTGGAGTAATGTTCGACAGAAACGCCATTGACGTGCGTGAGTACATCTCCGGGGGCAAAGTCAAAACTAAGCCATGCGTCGGCCGGTCGCAGCGCAACGATTTGAAACCCTTCGAACGACACCATTCGACCGTTGTCGTCGATTTCACCTCGGGGTTCGAGCTCGATGTGTTCGAAGAAGTGCCCAAGACCAGCACTTTTGGCGCGCACGACCTCGTCTCGATACAACGTATTGTTGGGTCTCGTCGGCGGACTTGGCTTCTGAGCAACCGGTGTTGGCCGTATCGAGGGTGGCGGCAGGGGCAAAGTCGAGCCGCCACAGCCACAGAGGACCAGCGCAATGCAGAGCCGTTGAAACCGCACGCCAGGACTATGCCGCGAACCGCGGGAGCTACGCAAGAACGAGGGCGTACAAGCGCTCCGTAACCTCAGCCGCTGAGACCTCTCCGTCGACGTGAGCCAAACGGTCGTCCGGAACGTAGTTCTGACTATCCCGATACGCCACGGCAAGACGCTGCTGCAGACTGCGGCGCTCGAAAAGCTCAGGCTCAGTTCCTCGCTTCGTTCTTCGGATCTCCGCAATATCTGGATTGACGTCGAGGACTAGAGTGATGTCAGGCCGCCGAAGCTGACTATTGAGCTCCCTAACCCAACGCAGCGCTTGTTCGGGATCGGGCGCGGTCAGTGACTGATAAATGCAACTGGAAAGGTCATAACGATCACAGATGACGTATGCTCCGGACCGCAGCGCTGGCTCGATGCAGCGTGAGACGTGATCGGTCCGATCCGCGGCAAAAAGCAGAGCGAGCGTCGCCCAATCGAGCTCGATTGCTTCGTCACCGTTGATGCGGAGTCTTCGCTCCAGCGCTTGTCGGATAAGATTGCCAACGGGGCCTGAACTTGGCTCGCAGGTCGTGACTACCTGGCACCGCTGCTGCCTCAGCCGCTGCGCGAGGCGGCGCGTCTGCGTGGTCGTGCCGGCACCATCGATACCTTCCAGAACAATGAAGCGATTTTGCGGCTGCACCATATCTCACGCGTTCGCCTGCAGGGGGTCGGGATCCTCACCAAGCACCACGTTGTCGATGAGTCGCGTGCGGCCACACATGGCAGCCACAGCGAGAAGTGCCCGCTCCGTTACAGGTCGGTCACCCAACGGCTCGAGTGTGTCTGCGTCAACCAAACTTACGTATTGCGGTACTAGGCCATGGCGCTCGAGCTCAGCCGCGACCACTTCGACCAACGAATTCGGTTGCCGCACCCCAGCTTTGAAGGCGCAAAAAGCCAAGGACAGGCCGCGCACGATCCCGAGCGCCTGAGCGCGTTCCTGCGCTGAGAGGTAGGCATTGCGCGAACTGAGCGCCAAACCATCTGGCTCACGAACAATCGGATGTCCGACGATTCGCACCGGAAGTAACAAGTCTTTCGCGAATCGCTCGATTACTTTGAGTTGTTGGTAGTCTTTCTTGCCGAATACGGCCGTACACACGCCGGCCAAAACAAAAAGCTTGGTCACGATCGTGGCAACACCGTCGAAATGCCCGGGCCGCGATGTCCCACAAAGTCCCGCGGTTAGACCAGATACGGAGACCCGCGTACTCTCACCGACTGGATACATCTCGAGCGCGCTGGGAGCAAACACCAAGCGTGCACCCGCAGCCTCACAGCATTCAGTGTCCTTTTCGAGGGTCCTCGGATACCGGTTGAAGTCCTCATTGGGGCCAAACTGCGTTGGATTGACGAAGATGCTAACCGCCACATGAGTGCTAAGGTTCGCCGCCGTTCGAATCAACGTGGCATGGCCCGCATGAAGCGCACCCATGGTCGGAACTAGGCTGAGCGTGTTACCGGCACGCCGCACCTGTTCGCACGCAAGTCGGAAATCACTAGCATTGGTCAAGAGCTGGAGTCCCATTTATGTCAACCTTTGCTCTTGTTATCGAGATAAACGCAGTGCTGCGCACTCGGGAACTGTCCGGACCGAACTTCTTCGACGTACTGAGTTACCGCTGCAATCGTTGTCGTGCCAAGCTCTGCAAAACGCTTGACGAACTTGAATTGCCGCTCTGGTTGCAAACCCAGCAGATCGTAACACACGAGCACTTGTCCGTCGCAATCAGGGCCGGCAAAGATGCCAATCGTCGGGATCTTTACCGCCTGGGTGACCCGCGCGGCAACCTCTGCGGGAACCCCCTCGAGTACCATCGAATAAGCCCCCGCATCTTGCAGCGCGCAGGCGTCGGTCACTAGACGTTCCTGCGCCTCCACGGATTTACCTTGAACCCGGAACCCCCCAAACGCGTGCACGGACTGAGGAGTTAGCCCCAGGTGTCCCATCACGGGAATACCAGCAGCAACACAGGCGGCAATCTGTGGTGCAATCGCAACGCCCCCTTCCATTTTGACCGCCTCGCAACCACTTTCCTTCATTAGACGACCCGCTGCAGCAACCGCAGATTCGACCGACACTTGGTAACTGAGAAAGGGCATATCAACGACCAGATGCGCTCGGGGATGAGTTCTGGCCACCAAACGAGCATGATAGATCATCTCGTCCAAGGTTACCGGCAACGTGTTGTCCAAGCCTTGAAGCGCCATCGCCAGTGAATCCCCCACCAGCAAAATATCGACGTTTGCCGCGTCGAACAGGCGGGCGAAGGTCGCGTCATAGGCCGTAATCGCGGCAATCTTCGGGCCGCTCGTTTTGCGAGCAAGGATATCTCGCGCGGAAATTTTGTCCTTTGACATCGGGGCTGGACCTTATCACTCAATGCCAACGACGTCCTTCGCGCAGCGGAAATTTCTGCGATTGGGAGGGTTCAGCGAGGCTCATCGACTTTGCGCCGCGTTCCCGAGCGATTGCTAGACTCGAGCACCACCTCATCGGAACCCCCGACGACCGCCACCATTCTATAGGTTCCAGGGTGCGCCAATTGCGCGACGGCTGACAACAAGCATTTGCAGCCGGCGGCT
>CAZCNI010000353.1:0-3063 GCA_964499765.1 uncultured Polyangiaceae bacterium | reverse complement strand
CGCAGACCGTGAGATACGGTTGATTCGTGCCCTCGAACGCGAAGACTACAAAACCGCACTGGCTGAACTGGCTCGGCTAGGCCAGCAGAGGCCTGACCGGCGACTCATTGCTGAGCGCATCAGCGATGTGATGGTCCGGATGGGCGACAGCAAGGCCCTCTGGGAGAAGCTCAAGTCCATTTTGATCAAAAACCCCAAGAATGCGGAAGCGCGATTGAGTCTCGCGGATGCAAACCTGGCGAGCGGGCAGCAGCATGCGCTTTGGCGGTCCATTGTCGAGGCCGTGCAGAGCGGTGCGCCCACTGACGATCTCCGGGATGCGCTGGATCTCATCGATGGGCTGACAGAGCTCGAACCATTCCGCGTGGACGGTGCTCAGGTGATCCGTGAGTTCGAGCAGTCGGGCCGCGAATTGCAAGGAACGGCAGCACGAGTTCTCGACTACTCGGCACTGTGGATTCACGCTGATGCTTCGGCGCGCATGCTCGAACATGAAGTCGTGCGCATCCAGAGTGCAGAGGCGATTCGCGAGTTCTCCGAGTATACGCCGCCCAACGGCATCATTCTGCATCTTCGCGTTATCAAGAAAGACGGCACCACGCTCGAGCCAGAGGTCGTTGCGGGCAAATCCACGGTGACAATGCCGCATCTCGAGCTAGGGGACTACGTCGAAACCGAAGCGATCTTGACGTATGAAGACGATGATCAGGGGGGTCAGACATACCTCAGCCCAACCTGGTTCTTCAAAGAAGAGAAGCTGGCGTATGCCCGCAGCGAGTACGTGGTCATCGCGCCGGAACGTCGCCCACTCATCATCGAGCAGCGAGGGAACGTTCCGCCACCCCGGGTGGAGCATCGGGATGGCCTCGTGGTTCGTCGTTGGCGAGTGGACGACAGTCCAGCTGCCTCCAGCGAGCCGTTCAGCCCATCTGGCCGCGAAACCATGCCCAACATACGCCTCGGTTGGGGTGCAACACTGGAGCGTCAGCTACGCAACTTGGTGGACGCAACCACTGCGCTAACGCCGATTGATCCTCGCGTGGTGCGGATTGCGGAGCGGATCGTGTCTCAGCTGCCGTCCAAGGCGCAGCTGCCAAGGGCACAGCGCCTGTACCGATGGATTCTCGACAACGTGGAAGAAGGGGAAGAAACCGACGGTCGTCGCATTGTCGTTGGGCGACGCGGCAATCGCTGGCGCGGTTTCATCGAGCTCTGCCGGGCGCTCTCGATCCCGATCGAATACGCGGTAGCGCACAATCGCTTGTACCCGCCGCCAGCTGGCCCCATTGACGCTGCCTTCGACTATGACGAGCCCATATTGCGACTCGAGGCGGACAAGAAAGTCGTCTGGCTCACTGTCATCGACAAATACGCGCCGTTTGGGTACCTTCCAGCCCATATCCGAGGAACTCACGCGTACCGACTCGGCTCATTGAAGCCGCAACTCGACAACATTCCGACCGGCGCCACTCGAGACGGCTTCGATACCACGGGCACTGGCGAGCTACGCAGCGACGGCTCGGCCCACTTGGACTTGGTCCAGTCGTTCACCGGCAAATTAGCCATCGTGCTAAGAGACGTTCTGGCCAAAGAGCCCCAGTCACAACAGAAGAGTTTCGTTGAAGGACGTCTTTTTGGTAGAGCGCTCAAGGGCTCGCAGGTCAAGACATTCGAGTTTCAGCACGTTGATGATCTGGATCAACCCTTGATCCTCAAGGCCAGTGTCGACGTACCCAACTTTGCCGAGGCGAGTGGGTCCGACCTGGTGCTATCCCCGCCCTTCACTCCCAACCTGTCGTCACTGGTGGCATTGGCAAACAGAACCACGCCTCTTGTCATCTCTGAGTCCGTCGAGCAAACGCTCAACTTGAAGCTAAAAATGCCCGGAGGCGCCCAACTCAATCCCTTCCCTGCGCGCAAACTCCGCCAGGACGATCGCGAGATCGATCTGACCGATCACGCCGATGGCAACACCCTGGTTCTGGAGCGCAGCGTTCGAGTGCCCGCAGGTCGCGTGCCCATTGACGAGTATCCTGCCTTCGCCCGCTACGTCAGCGAAGTCACCGATGCCTTGTCGTCGCAGATTACGATCCGCGGTGCTGGAGGTGCGCTGAAGGTGGTTGGCCCGGTGCAGTTTAGCAGCCATTGAGCGACGGTTGATTTTCGTACTTCAGAGCTTTTTGTTTTTGCGGCGCGAAAAGCCCCTAGGCGCTGGCGCGTGGGCAACAGGCGAAATATCGAAACGTTACTCGGGCAACCATGAAATAAGCGTGATCGATCGGTCGTCGTTCGCGCATTACATCAGCGCGAACGTCAATCGAGCAGCGCTACCCGCGGGCAATGGTGCCCCTAGCGCTAACGAGTTCGCCGCCCAAAAAAGCCAAGAGTCATGATGTGGAACCAGTCTCGTTTGCGGACATCCAATTTCGGGCCGTCCATCTTCGCGCTCGCAGTCGTGGGACTCACGGGGTGCTCCGGCTCAGATAACAGCGGCTCCAGCACTGGTGCTGGAGCCGCCAGCGCTACCGGTGGGTCATCCAGCGGAAGCACAAGTCTTGCCATCGGCGGTATCCATTCGACCGGTGGCGCTAGTACGGCAGTGGCTGCCACGGGTGGCAGCGCAAACGGCGGCGCAAGCAGCGTTACTGGCGGCGGTGCACCGGCTTTCGGAGGCAACGCCCCGGGAGGCAACGTCGCGACCGGCGGCTCGGCGGCAACCGGCGAGGCGAAATCCACGGGCGGCACCGCGAATGCCGCAGGGAGTCCGACCACCATAGCCGGCACCGGAGGTACGAAGTCGACGGGTGGCGCCACCGCTGTGGGCGGTGCGGCCAGCACTACCGGAGGTACGAAGTCTGCAGGTGGCGCTACCGCTGTGGGTGGTGCGGCCAGTACTGGGGGGGCCAAGTCCACGGGCGGCACGAAGTCGACCGGCGGCGCATCTAGCATCGGTGGCTCGTCGGCGGCGGGGGACACTTGCGGTGCGATAGTCCCATTCGATGCAGCTTCCCTGGCCAAATGCACGGGCACGAACCCAATTGAATGTCACTTTGGTGGCTCTGT
>CAZCNI010000352.1:0-3064 GCA_964499765.1 uncultured Polyangiaceae bacterium | reverse complement strand
CCGATCTCATTCGAAGTAGGGGAAACTAGGGGGCGCAGCGCCGCGCTCTGCCAAGGAATGATATCGCAAACGCACGCTTTCGCTTGAGGTTCCAGGCCAATTTGTCGCTCCTGAGAGCGCAGGTTCCGTGTCTCCGCTCCCCACGCGCTTGCGCGTGCTAAACCGCAGCAGCCTCACAGGCCCTGCGAACGATTCATGGAACGTTTTTACGTCATCACTTTCGGTTGCCAAATGAACGTGCACGACTCGAGCCGTATGGCGGAAGTTCTGACACTCGCCGGTTATCTGGCTGCGGAAACAGTCGATGATGCAGACATCGTTCTCTTGAACACGTGCAGTATTCGCGACAAGGCAGAGCAGAAGCTCAGAAGCGAGGTCGGACGACTCGGTTTGCGAAAGGCACGAGGCGAAGCAAAGACCATCGTCGTGGCAGGGTGCGTTGCACAGCAGGAGGGCGAGAAACTACTGCGGCATGCCCCCGAAATTGATCTTATCATTGGCCCAGACAACATCACTGAACTCCCGGGGCTACTGTTAGATCTTAGACTCGGCGGGCCGCGCCTGGCACGGACGCGTTTTGACTTGGAAGAGCCACGCTTTCCGCCCATTCAGACTGATCTGAGCGGGGTACATGCGGCCACGTTCGTTACTACCATGAAAGGCTGCGATGAGCGGTGTTCCTACTGTATCGTGCCGTATACCCGCGGCAGTGAGCGTTATCGCGCCAGCCGTGAGATCCTGACGGAAATCGAACAAGTGGTAGCCCGTGGCACCCGTGAAGTGACCCTACTTGGTCAAACCGTGAACAGCTACACGGACCCGACCGATGCGCTTTCTCGGGGGTCAGACACCATTGCAAGGACCCTGATTAGCGGCATCGGGGCAGGTCAGAACTTCGGCCAGTTTCCAGAGCTACTTCGGGCTATTGCTGAACGCACCCCTGGGCTCAGTCGGCTGCGCTACGTTAGCCCCCATCCTCGTCACTTTACTCGACCCCTCATCGAAGCTCATAGAGACCTGCCGGTTCTGTGCCGGCACGTTCATTTGCCAGTTCAGTCGGGCAGCAACCGGGTGCTCAAGCGCATGATCCGAAGACACACGGTGGAAGAATACGTGGAGCGCGTAGAAGAACTTCTATGCGCTGTGCCCGGGATGTCGATATCCACCGACGTCATTGTCGGTTTTCCGGGTGAAACCCGGGAAGACTTCGAAGCTACTCTGCGACTGGTCGAACGCCTTCGCTTCGTGGGGCTCTTTGCATTCAAGTATTCGGAACGACCCGGAACGCCGGCGCTGCGCCTTGGGGACGACGTAAGTGAAGAAGAGAAGTCCGCTCGACTGGAAGAGCTGTTCACTTTGAACGACGAGCATCGCCGGATCCATCTCTCGGGCCTGGTAGACACACAGCAAGCGGTGTTGGTCGAAGGTCAACGTCCTGATGGCGGTTGGACTGGACGCACCGAGCGCAACGAGATTGTTCACCTGGCGTGCGCTCAGAACATCCGGGGCCAAATTCTCGACGTGGTAATTCGCAAGGCGTTCAAGAATTCATTGGCGGGCGAGGCGAGCGATCCTGCCTTGTCTCAACCAATCACCGCGTTGCCCCGTTTGCGATCTGCGCACGCTGAGTCTTTGAGCTGTGATGATGAGGTCGACGGCAGCCCACCGGAGCCCACAGCAGCTCGTCATGTGCTAAAGGTCCTCTAAGGATGGCACTAATCCGCGGCTTTGCAGGCAAATTTCCAAGAATATCCCCAGACGCGTTCATCGCCGAGAACGCCACATTGATTGGCGACGTGGAGATTGGACCCGGCGTCAGCATCTGGTACGGCGCGGTCCTGCGGGGAGACGTGGGAGCCATTCGGATTGGCGCACGTTCGAACATTCAAGACCTGGCCTGTGTGCACATGACGACTGACCTGTCGAATGCCATCATCGGCGAAGACGTGGTAGTTGGCCACGGTGCCATCATTCATGGTGCTATCGTGGGTAACGGCGTGCTGGTGGGTATGGGCAGCATCTTGCTCGACAACGCAGACATCGGCGAAAAAAGCATTGTCGGAGCGGGGGCGATTGTCACGGCGCTCTTTAAGGCTCCGCCCCGGTCATTGATCTTGGGTTCACCCGCCAAAGTGATTCGCGAACTCAAGCCAGAGGACGCGGACATGGGTGTGCACGGTGCCATCGACTATGTCGAACTAAGCCGAAAGTACAAGACTTACGACGGTTAGTTTCTGTCCCAAGGAAATGCGACCACGTCGGCTAACACCTGGGCTCCGGTTGCGAGCATCACCAATCGATCAAAGCCGAGCGCGTTGCCGCTGCACGGCGGTAATCCCTCACGCAGCGCGCTGATAAACCGCTGGTCGATCGGCAATTCCGGTTGTCCTGAGGCCAACCGGCTCTGCACCTCCTGCTGCAGGCGAGATGCTTGTTCGGTAGGGTCGGTGAGCTCGCCGTAGCCGTTGCACAACTCGACCCCCGCACAATAGAGCTCAAACCGCTCGGCAACCCGGGGGTTTTCGGCCTTTGGTCGCGCCATGGCGGCCTGTGACAGCGGGTAATCGATCACGAACACCGGGCGCTTGAACTCAGCAATGGCTGGTTCGATGAGCTCGACCCACTGCCGAAACCATTCATCGGGATCTCGCTCGGCCAATTCGTTGCCATCCTTGCGCCGCGCGTATCGCTCGAATGCTTCGGCAACGCTCATGCGAGCAAAAGGAATTTCGACGTTGACATGTCGGCCCGCGTGCTCGACCACGGTTCGCCCTGATAGGCGCTGGACCACGAGCTGCACCAACTGCTCGGTGTCGCGCATGACCGCTTCCACGGGTTCGAAAGCACGATACCACTCGATCAGGGTGAACTCGGGCTCATGGTAACGCCCGATTTCCTCATCGCGATGACAGCGAGCGATCTCGAACACTCGCGGCATGCCGCCGGTCAGAAGTCGCTTCAGGTGCAATTCAGGCGATGTAACGAGCCAACCTCCTTGAGCTCGAATTGGCTCCACGTTGGCGTCAAGGCCCGGCGCTCTCACTCGCGTGGGCGTCTGCACCTC
>CAZCNI010000351.1:0-3081 GCA_964499765.1 uncultured Polyangiaceae bacterium | reverse complement strand
TCGTCGCTCAGGCGCCGTACCAACTTACATACGGGCTTGCGCTTCAAACATTCGGCAAGCGTGCCGTCACAACAATCATAAGCGTGCTGAGACTGCAGGATCTCGTCGGCTTGCTTGCGCTGTGCACCTACGAGCGCGTCGCAAGCCGAGGGAACTGCGGCGGCGACGCAAGTCCACACGGTGAGTGAAAGTACAGTTGCGAGACACAGCAACAGGGAACGCATCGTTCTACCGTCTCTTTCCGACCAGCGATTCAAGTCCAATCGGTTGGCGGTCGAAGCATATCACGTACAAGCCAATTACCAGCCAACACGCGTCCCGGAGCATCGTGTGCCAGGAGATGGGGTCGTACTTTGCTGCGGACTGTGAGGCAAAACAGCCGCATGACATCTCTAGCCCCTGAACAAGTGCCCAACCCAGTGCACCCATGAATGCGGCCATCAACCCTGACGTGACAAGGGCAGCCGCCCGCACCCGCAGCCCCAGAACGAGCATGACTCCCGCGATTAATTCTAGCCAAGGAATGACGAGGGCAAAGATGTTGATCGCGAACAGCGGCAGTAGCCGATAGGTGGCCACATCCAGCGCGAACGAAGCGGGCTCGGCGATCTTGTGGAGGCTGGCCGCAATGAACAAGCCGCCCAGGTACCATCGTGCCGGTAACGCGAGCCAGCGGTGAAAACGCCAGTCAAGCCAGCGGCTCATTGTTGCCTCTCCCCGTGAAGTTCCTTGAACCGCTGCCTAAACGCGGGAGCGCCCCCGTCAATAAAGCTCACGTTGCGAATACCTCCACCGGAAAGCAGTCGCGCCCATTCGCGACCCGAATCGGGATTATCGCCGTCACCGTAGACAATCACGCGTTTGGCGTTGCTGCGCGTAATCGTTTGGGTCACTCGCGTCACGTCATCCTGCACCGGCGGACCCAACCAATCGAACGGCACGTTGATCGCGTGCTCTATGTGCCACTCCGCGTAGTCTGACGTTGCGCGAGCATCGATCACGAGTGAGGTGCGGTCCAGAACTAGCGGGCTGCTCGCTTGGATTATCTGGGCTTGCCCCACGGGTTCTGCGCAGGGCACGAGCAAGTCGTAAGGCGTGGCTTGTATCCAGGAAAGCTTCTCTTTGTGCCGCACCAGGTTCGACACTACACCAATTGCTGCCGCTGCGAGCACCACGATTGTCGCGTCGCGCACGGCCCTTGATGGGCCGTGTTTCGCCTCAGTGGCTGCGGAAGAATCCCGCGCCGTGCTGGAAACCTTTGGCTTGTCGGGAGTTGTTGGTTCAACGGTCATGGTCAATCACTTCAGACACGAGGAGCTGCGCCGTATCGTCTCATCCTGTTTTAGGATTTCACGGACCTCGACCATGGGCTGGGCCGCGGCCTTTGCGTCACTGTCATCGTAGCGCATCGGAACCCGACCTTGTTTGGAGATGCGCCGTGTGCTCATCTGGTCGCTGTCAGACTGCCACTGTAGATGCAACATTGCCCGATGGTCAGCGTAGTCGAAGTTATTGGCGGTGCTATTTCGATTCGTATATGCGTAGCCCATTGCGAAACGCAGGCCATGCACTTGTGGCGACCAGAGCTCGGCTCCCACACGCACGAGTAGATCCTCTCTCTGCTCATTGCGCAACGGATCGAAGAAGCCTCGGGATGCCGGATACACGTCACCGGTGAGCGAGAGCGTTTCGCGCAGTTCGAACCCCTTAATCACAGAGACATCGAGCCCGAGAAACCCCATGGCGCCGGTTTGATCGTAGACGCGGCGCTCTGCCTTGTAGACGTGCCCGGACGCGCCAAGCATGAGCCGGACATGCTCGGCGAGACTGACGTTTGCAACGATTCCGTGATCGCTCTCGAATCGCGTGCGATCCGGATCTTCGAATAGCCGACCACCAACGCTACCCGTGGCCGTGGCCCAGGGAGTGATTCTGAGCTGGTATTCTACGTGGTGGCCTTCGGAGTCAATGCGTGGGTCTGGTACGCCCGCGCCTCCACCCTGAATATCCACGAAATCGTATGCGTAGGCAGCAACCAGATTGGGCTGCCCGCGGCCGAGCATCAACCCAACGCGCACCGTTGGTTGTCGTATGCTCAGGCCGCTGTTGGGCGAGGCCAACAATTGGGTTGCTTTCAGTTCAGCGTCAGCAAACGTGCGAAGGCTAGTCTGCTGCGAGAACATGGCCCGGACGCGAAGCTCAGCAGCCAATAGTACTGAACCCCCAAGGCCACGTGGAGCTACCAAATCGACCGGGACGCCCGCGAGTCCGTTACTGGTACCTCCCGCTGCAAGATCGAGCGTCCAATTTACGGCGGGTTGTCGATAGGGATCGTACAGCGCCGTCAATCGCTGCAGCCAGTCGTCATCTTCCTCGTAGCGGTGACGGAGAGCGGCTGCCTGTCTTACCTCGGCTTCGGCAGCGGTTCGATTGCCGCGCAGCTCGGCAATTTGCGCTTTGAGCAACAGAAGGCGCAGCTTGGATTCCTCGGGCTGCTCGCAGTTAGGCGTGTCGAGTAGTTGTTCGGCTTGATCGAGATTAGCCTGTTGGATGTGAATGCGGGCCGCTAGTGCATGGGACGCACAAGCAGGCGGATTGGCGGCCATGAACTCGCTGAGAATCTTGAGCGCCCAGAAAGGATTCTTGTCATTTAGGTACGCGTCCGCCCGCGCAAGCGCGAGTAGCTCGCTCTTGGGCTGTAGGGCCGCCATTCGGCGCAGGAGCTCACGCGCCTGGTCCTTGTGCCCATTGTGTTCGAGTTGCCTTGCCCGCTCAACGGAAGCTTGAGCTGCACTCAATGTCTGGGCTAGGGCGCTGTTACCCAGCGCAAACATGCCAAGACCCGCGAGCAGCGCAGCTCCGCAAGTACCGTACGTGCGCCGCAACTTGGGTTGCCTCTGAAATCCGGTCGCCACCGCGTCAACGTACTGTGGTTGCTCCTGAAATCAAGCATTCCGCGCAGTCTGGGGCCCGAGGGCCGAGGAAAGCTGGCTCATACGGCCTTGTACATGAAGCCATAGACGATGTGAATGCCCGCCAACACGAACATCGCGATCGTCAGCACGATATGAATGATGTTCC
>CAZCNI010000350.1:0-3089 GCA_964499765.1 uncultured Polyangiaceae bacterium | reverse complement strand
TCGGCAATCAGTTTACGTTCTTCACCGTCGAGCGTAGTAAAGACTTCACCGTCATTGGCGCGACGCACGGTGATGCGATTGCCGCGTAGTCGGTCCCAATCGAATGAGTGCATGGGCTGCCCAAAGAGCAGCAGCATCCAATTCGTAACGTCAACTACATTCGAGATCGGTCGTATCCCAAGGCGTTGCAGGCGCCAGCGCATGAAATCGGGCGAGGGCGCAATGCGCACCCGAGCCGCGGCAGCAGCGCCGTAACGTGGGCAGCGCAACGCGTCGTGAATCTCAATCGCGAGACTATCGAAAGCTGCCCTTTCCGCGCCGCTCACAACATCAGAAGCGTCCGCTAGCGTTGAATTGGGGAGCTTGATTTGCTCGCACGCAGCAGCCAGGCGGGCATCGAGCTGTTCGGCACCGAATGCAAGGTTGAACGATGCGGCAAGATCCCGCGCAATACCCACGTGGCCGAGTGCGTCGGGTCGGTTCGGCGTGATGTCGAGTTCGAAGATGACATCATCGAGTTCCGGGAGCGCGTCGAGCACGGAGCTGCCCGGGGCAGCAGCGCCGGCAGGCAGAATCAGGATCCCGTCGGACTTCTCGCTGACACCGAGCTCAGACTCACTGCAGAGCATGCCTTCGCTGGGAATGCCGCCGATCTCACGCGCGGCCAAGGGCGTGTCCATTCCGGGCAGCCGCGCGCCGAGCGGCGCGAGCACGACTAGCCCGCCAGGAGCCGGAACATTGGGCGCACCGCAAACCACGCGTTGCAGCACTCCGTTGCCCCGGTCAACATCGACCAGTCGCAACTGGTCCCGCTTTGGATGAGGGGCAATGGCACGCACGGCCACGACTTGCAGGGCGCGCAGTCGCGAACCGAGATCGGCAACCCCGTCCACGGCAAGGCCAATCGATGTTAGACGCTCACCGACCGTGCCGGCGTCATTGGGGAGCTCAGGCAGAAGTTCGCGCAGCCAACGAAGTGAAACACGCATGAGGCTGCGCTCTTAGCACGGATTGGGCGGACCCGCCGAAGGGTTTTGGCCCCGGAATCTAAGGCATCTGGTAACAACGCCCGGGCGGCTGGGCGTGATGTTCGGTGCGCTTAGAAACGCACTCCGACGCCGCTCGATATTGTGAACATTGGGAGGCCGACAATGAACCGGCGATCCTCGACGTGAAGGTACGTGGTCGGGCGGAGCGCGGCAATCTGGCAGTTGGTTTGCCAGAAGAACGTGGACGAAAACAGGACGGGTACTCCCAGCCCAATGCGCGGCATGAGAACCCAAGCGACTGGGAGCCCCGGTAACCACGGTTCGATCGTCTTAGTGAACGTGGTCAACCGGGTAAGGCCAATGCCACCCATGACTTGTAGTTCAACGTGACGCGCAGCAATGATTGAATAAGCAAGGTCGCTGCCTACGGTCACCAGGTGGAGCGTTGTGGTTGCGTTCGGTGTGGAGTACTGGTTACCGAACCAAGGTACCTCCACATTGAGCCGCACTTCAGTGCGTGAGCTGGGTCTGAACCCAAACGCAGCGCCCGCGCCATACGCGCGATGCGCACCGGGAAGCAAGGCAGCTGCCAGAAAGTCTGCTCGCAGCGACCAGTGTGGTTGTGCTTGTGGCAGCGCGGGTTCTACCTCTGCGGCTGCTGGTGCCGCGGCTGCTGGTGCCGCGGCTGCTGGTGCCGCGGCTGCTGGTGCCGCGGCTGTTGGTGCTGCAGCTGCTGGTGCTGCCGGTACCGGCTTCGGCTCTGCCGCGGGAGAAGGCGGCGTCTCAGCCCATTTCTTCACGCTTGGGCTTGCGCGCTCGGGCGCGGCTCCCACGATGTCCTGCGGCGTCTTTGCGTTGGGGCCGAACTCGCGCAGGCTGGTGCGCAGCAATTCCACGGCGCGTAACGCAAGTAGACTCGCCGCATCCGTGCCCTCGGGGGTTGCGATAGTACGAATGGTGGTTTTACCGGTTACTCGATCGCTGATCTTGATGTCGGCCGTCGTTATGCCCGCGCCACGCACGAAGGAAACGCTGGCAACGGCTGCAACGCTATCAGCGCGCAGCGCCAGGTTCTCCGGCGAGATTGCTTCCGCCGAGGTTTGAACTTCAACCTCGAAACCATGCATCGTGAGCTCGCCGCGCAATCGATTGAAGGCTTCCGTGAGTGAAGCATCTGTTTCGGAAGGGCAGAGCAGGATAATGCGCTGGGCGTGCGCAACCCTTGGCACAAGCAGGCTCGACATGAGTATGCAGAGGCCCAGGACGAGCGATGCGAACCTGTACCGCCAACGAGCGTGCGCGCGATGTGCACCGCTGAGCGCTGCCAGGGTATTGACCGGCCGTTTTCGGTCAAGGTCGCAGTTCAACGCGAGCAACGCATCCGCGAGCTGTCCTGGGCACGGTGGGAGAACCATCCGGACTCAGCCTACTGCGGCCCCGGCCTCCGTTCAATGAAGCTGGCAATTGTGCGGCAATTGGCGCTTGAGAATCTGTAGAAACGGCTGAACGCGCGACCGCTAGGGCTCACTCAGAATTTTTTTTGCGGTAGTGACGCCAACGCCGCGGGGAAAGTCATTCAGATATCTGGTGGCTGCCGCGCGCGCGGCTTCATGCTGTTGGGTTGCAACCAGCATACGCAAGCACCCTGCCCGAGCTTCAGAGACGTAACGGCCAAGGGGTGCTTCAGCGACGCTCTGCTCGTACCAGCGAAGGGCCGCGGTGGTACGCCCCTGAGACTCGCTGAGAGCACCAAGCAAGTACGCAGCTGCAGGAGCTTCGCTTGCGGCGCGCCGTCGCATGGCCATCAGCGACTGCTCAGCTAACTCGAAACGGCGCGTGTAGCGTGCGGCGTCCGCTAGGTAGCGAACCTCGGCGATGCTGCATTGGTCTAGGCAATTGGCAATGCCGCGTGACTCAGCCTCGGCCACGATGCGCGAGAAGTCACCTTTTGCCACTGCGGATGCCCAATCACGTGCCACACGCGCAGGCGCGGGCTGCGCTGACGAAACTTTGCCCACGGGTGATTCCGACTGCTGCACTGGGGCATTCAGCGACGCCGCGACTGATGGCATGGGCAGGACATCACCTCCGGCATCGCTC
>CAZCNI010000349.1:0-3104 GCA_964499765.1 uncultured Polyangiaceae bacterium | reverse complement strand
TTGTACGGGCGATCACTCGCCGTCAGGGCATCGAATATGTCAGCGATGCTCATCATCTTTGCCTGCAACGGGATCTGATCGGCGGTGAGTCGATTGGGGTAACCGGTTCCGTCAAGCCGCTCGTGATGTGCGCCAGCGATCGAGGGCACGCGGGCAAGACTGCGGCCCCAGGGGATGCGCGACAAGAACCGGAACGTGTGTGAAACATGACCGCGAATCTCATCGAACTCGCGGGGAGTCAAAGAACCTCGTTTTACGCTGAGGCTCAGTATCTCTTCGGGTGTCAGCCATGGTCGAATTTCACCGTCGAGCGCCCGGTAGTTCATGACACCGAACGACTCGAGCCGACTGAAATCACCCGCAGCCAACACCGTGGGCTCGTTGGCGTGCTCGATGATCCTAAATGACTCTTCAATGGTGGCAATCTGCCGTCCGAGCTCGGCGTCAAGACTCGTGAGCGTCTCGGCAGTGGCGTTTCGCTGAATCGCCGCGCATTTGCGCGCTAGCGTTTCGGCCTCGAGCGATTTGACAATGTAGTCGAAACGGCGACGGATCCGCTCGAGGTCACTATCGTCAAGTTTCTTCGCTTTGACGAGCACCCTTTCTTTGACCCCGATTTTCCCGAAGTCATGGAGCAACGAGGCGTATTCGAGCTCACGCAGATCTTCTGACCGCCAGTGAACGTCCGCATAGGCGCCGGTGCTGCACTGCTCGACCGCAACGGCTAGCCGAGTCGTTACAGCCGCCACTCGGCGCGAGTGACCGCTGGTCGTCGGGTCCCGCGACTCAATCGCATCCACGGACGCCCGCACAAATCCCTCGAAAAGCCCGCGGATTTCGTCGTACAGCAAGGCATTTTCGAGCGCTATTCCGGCCTGAGCCGCAACGGCCATCAAGAGCTGTTCGCTTCGGGTATCGAAGGGCACGACGGCGCTGTCGAAATCCTGAGCGCTCCTGAGTGGCACCGTGGGTATGCGCTTTTTGTTGATGAGCTGTAGCACACCGATAACTTCACCACGACTGGTGACGAGCGGTGTGCAAATCATGCTTTTGGTTCGATACCCCGTTCGCTCGTCGAAGGAGCGATCGAAACCAAACGTCGTGTTTGCTTGAAGCTGATAGGCGTCACCGATCCGAACGGTCTGACGTTCCAGAGCCACCCAGCCTGCCATGCTGCACCGATCGACCGGCATCGTGAATTCAGACCAATCGAAATTAACCGAGTCGTTCTGGCTTAGCTTGAAGTGCAGCCGTCGACCGTTTTCGAGACCGGCGTCGGTTTCGACTACGTAAAGGCTGCCCGCGTCAGCGCCGGTAACCATTCGGCTCTTCTCGAGAATGACATTGAGAAGACGATCGATTTCCCGCTCCGTTGTCAAAGCACGCGCGATCTCCCCGAGTTCACCAAACTCAAACTCGTAGCGAGTCAACGACTCGTTGCGATTGGAGTGTCCTTTTTTGAGCCTAACCCAATCGATGGCATTATCGAGCGCTAGTACCAACTCGGCGTCGGTTGCATCAGGCCTGAGTAGATTCGCAACGCCCAGTGTGCGAGCTTCAGCAATTTGAGGAGGTTCCAGAGTGCCAAGGAGGAGAACAGGAAGCGGCTCGGACGATGGTTGTCGAAAAGCATCGAACAATTGCGGAGCCCCGAGCCAAAGTGCCGCGGTCGAAATGAGGGCGGTTGCTTGTTCGTCGCGAACGACTAGCACACCAGGATGAACACGGTGGACGGCACGATGAGGACTGAGAGTTTGAATTCTGACGAAGAGAGCCGTCAAGGCATCGAGCGAATTGACCGATTTACCGAGATCCATCGTGCCCGCGACATCGCTCGGCATTTCGCTGCAGATGGGTGCCGGCGGTCGTGTCATGGGTCAGCTTTGGGCACTTCGCTCGCTTCGCTCGCAGAGCAGGGCTCACCGACGTTTGGTGCCGAAGTCGCCAACTCCTGGGGCACTTCAACTCTGGATGAAACACGGCTGGGTGAACGCTCTTGCAGCTGTGCGTCTCTGCGTTCGTAGGCGAGGACAATCTTTTGCACGAGAGGATGTCTCACCACGTCGTTATGCGTAAATAGTTGGAAGGCGATTCCGTCGATGTTTTGAAGCAACTCATGGGCCTCACGTAGCCCACTGCGCGACCCAGCAGGCAAGTCGGTTTGCGTCACGTCGCCGGTAACGACTGCCTTTGAACCAAAGCCGAGGCGAGTCAAGAACATGCGCATCTGCTCGGAGGTGGCGTTTTGAGCCTCGTCGAGAATTACGAACGCATCGTTGAGCGTACGTCCTCGCATGAACGCAAGCGGGGCGACTTCGATTTGTCCACGCTGCTGCAGTTGTTCGACCTTGTCGAAGTCGAGCATGTCATTGAGCGCGTCGTAGAGGGGTCGCAAGTAGGGGTTTACCTTCTCAGCCAGGTCGCCCGGCAGAAAACCCAACCGCTCACCCGCCTCTACGGCGGGCCTTGTCAAAATGATGCGCTTGACTCGCTTGGCGATCAGGTAACTCGTGGCGACAGCCATCGCGAGATAGGTCTTCCCAGTGCCGGCAGGACCAATACCAAACGTGAGGTCGTAGTTTCGAATCGCCTGTACATAGGAGCGTTGAGCGGGCGACTTTGGAACGATCTGCTTTCGTTTCTGCGTCGTGACCACTTCATCGAGTCGTTCGACCAGTGATGCTTCTGGGTCGAGTTCTATCTCCCGCACGGCTCGGCGGATGTCATTGGACTCCAGCGCGTGCCCTCTATCCGCAAGCTCGGTCACCTGGCACAGCACTCGGTGGGCGACATGTACCCGTGACTCTTCGCCGCAGATGATGATCGTATTTCCACGCAGATTGATATCGGTTCCACAGGCTCGCGCGATTTCGGCCAGCATGTGGCCGTGGGGTCCGCCGATGGTGAGGAGCAGATGAGCGCTCTCGACTTCGAGGGTTAGCGTGAACGGTGGGGACTGGCTGGGTTGCAACGGGCGATCCTTCAGACAACCAAGAGGAGGCTGCCTGCCAAGCAATTTCCAGCTTAGCCCCGGGGCCAGGGGTGCGCACCTGGTGGAGATATCCATTGCAGTTTTCTTGGCCTCAAGCGCCCAGGCCCGTTAC
>CAZCNI010000348.1:0-3109 GCA_964499765.1 uncultured Polyangiaceae bacterium | reverse complement strand
CCAACGTTGATGTGGTCCCAGGGCAACCGAGAGACGACGGGGATCGTGCCTAGATACGCTTCACGATCAATCTCATGTTGCTGAAGTGCAGCGTCCCATAGCTCGGGTCGAAAGTGCTCATCCCACGAATCAAAAACCGCGCCCGCTTCAAACGCCGACTGAATGACGTCAGCCAAGCGACGATCCCCCCGAGCCAAAATACACTCGAGCACGCTGGCCGTCGCATCGTGAAGTCTCAGCTCGAGCCCCCGCACTCGCCGCACTTCACTGCGCAGAAGTGCCTGCTTGCGCCGAACTTCCGACAATGAATCCATTGCGCACCACTGAAATGGCGTATGTGGCTTGGGCACGTGAACCGAGACGCTTACTGTTACTTCGGGCCGCTTGCGCGAGTGCTTGCGGCCAATCTCTATCACTTTGCGTCCAACATCCACGATGCCTAACAAGTCCTCGTCGGTCTCTGTCGGCAGACCCAGGATGAAATACAGTTTCATTCGGTGCCAGCCGTGCGAAAACACCCGTTGGGCTGTAGTCAGAATCTGCTCTTCAGTTACGTTCTTGTTGATCACGTCACGCAAGCGCTGCGTACCTGCCTCCGGCGCGAATGTGAGGCCTCCCGCGCGCACCTTGCGGAGCTCGTCGAGCAGATCTTCACCCAGTCCGTAGGCGCGCAGAGACGCCACCCCAAGGCTAATGCGCTCTTTTGCCGTCCGCCGAGCTAGACTCTTGATTAGCGGAGAAATGTAACTCACGTCTGCCGTTGACAGGGAACTCAAGCTCACCTCGTCCTGTCCTGAGTTGGCAATGGACGCCTGGATTGTATCCAGAATCTGCTCCGGTGGCCGCTCCCGCACTGGGCGATAGATCATACCCGCCTGACAGAAACGACACCCTTCCGTGCACCCCCGCGCGATCTCGATGCTCATGCGATCGAATATGGCTTCCGGACCTCCAACGGGTCCTTTTGCGGGGAATGGGTATGAGTCCAGAGAGGAAAGTACTCGTCTTTGGATGGGATAGGGGCCATCAGGACTTGTCGTCTGCTCGACTGCCAAGAGGCCGTTGTTCTCGTCTATAGTGGTCACGTACAAACTCGGCACATAAACCCCGGCAATTCGTGCCAGGGAAACCAGGCGCTCCCGTCGCGTCAGCCCCAGCGATTTTGTGCGATTCCAATCCAGAGCAATCTCAACCGCCGCCTCTTCACCATCGCCAATCAGTAGCGCGTCAAAGAACGGCGCCATGGGCTCTGCGTGAGTAGCCACCGGGCCGCCTGCGAGTACTAGAGGGTCAGAGTCGCTGCGACCACTCGAGCGCAAAGGCACGCGACCGAGGCTCAGCATGTCTAGAACGTTCGTGTGGCATAGCTCGAATTGCAGTGAGAATCCAAGCACGTCAAAGTCACTCAGCGGTCGTCGGTTCTCCAGTGAGATCAGTGGCAACCCCCGAGCAACCAGTTCTCGTCTAAGGTCCACCCAGGGCGCGAAGCACCGCTCTGCTAAGATGCCAGGATGATCATTTAGAATGGAGTACAGAATGCGAAAGCCGAGGTGGCTCGTGCCGATGTCATATATGTCCGGAAAGGCGAGACAGACATGCGACTCCACGGAGTTCCAGGGCTTTCGCCGGCTCCCATGTTCGCGTCCTGTATATCGTGTGGGCTTCTCGACGCCCTGGAGGAATTCTTCGTACGGATGATCGGCGGTACCAGGTTTCACGCGGCTTCATGCTCCAATTACGGAGCTGAGGCAAGCGAGTAGGCAACTACGACAGGAGCGGAGCCTAACCTATGATCTACTGGGCTCTGTCGCCTCGGGGCTATCCCACTCGTCATGCACTTCGACAGGGGTGGTCTCACCGTCGGTAGTCGGCAAGTTCTCGAACTGTACCGACGCTTTGCAGCAGCGAAAGCCGATAGCCGTGGTGCCAATGGTTGTGATCGGTTGTTGTGGGGCGGCAACGGTTGCGTACGGGGCTCCAGTACCCGCCTTTCAGGCCGCTCTGAAATTCCGGACCTTGGATGGTGCCGCGCTCGTTCAGCACCCATTCGTCAACATTGCCGGTCATGTCGCAGACACCATAATCGCTGACGCATCGCTGGCGAGTACCGGATGGTTCACTCTGGCCTACTCGCAAAATTTCTTCGGCGCGGGTCCGTGGATCGTCATACGCGACATTGTCCGGAATGAGATACTGCCTGTCGATATTGCAAGCAGTAGCGTCGCGCGCATAGCCGAAAGGCTATGGCTTGAGTTGAGCCCCTTCGCAAGCCAATGTCCATTCTTCGGCAGCGCATATGCGCTTACCCTCGTTGGCGCAAAGATCACGAGCCTCATCCCATGTCACGAACACCGTTGGTCGTTTTCCACGATCGTTGGGGTACTCGTAACGATCAATACAGAAATGTTTGGGTATCGCCGTGCCGATGCAGCGCACCTTTTGTCTGAACCGCACGCAGCGGTCACGCTTCTCGCTAATGAACTCGTCGCAGATTTGTGCAGGGGCTGGGCAATAGTCACCGACGACTTCCACCATGTCCGATGGACAGGGACCTTGCATTGATACGCGGCTCGAAGCCTGTGCTTCCGTCGTGGTATCGAGTTCTTGCACTGCCGCCACTGTTGTCGTTGGGCCCTTTGACGGCCTCATCATCGCCCGAGTAGCTTGGGCGGCCAGTGGCTGCCGAACTTCGACCACCGCGAGAGCGCCGAGCGCCATGGCTGCCAATACCAGCGTGTACTGTGTCGATGCCATCTCAGAAAAGCACGAGCCATTGCGCCAAGTTCGTCGAACAAATCATTGTTCGCCTCTGTCTAATTCGAGGTCGCTTCAGCAAGGACGAACATAGACGACCGAGCGCGCAGAATCACATTTTCAGCAAACTTCGGATGCGTCTGGCGTACAGAAAATCTCCAGCTTACGGTCTGCGGTCACGAAGACGATGAAGTGCCTCGTCACGCTCCTGCTGCGAAAGCGCCACCGCCGGACTTCGGCCACGCAGTCGCTCCAGCGCGGGGCTAAGCCGCGAAGGTTGGACGGCGCTGCTAGGTTCCACTTCGACGATCGAGTTATTTGTCGCAGAAGAGGGCACGGGGTTGTCCGCCGAACT
>CAZCNI010000347.1:0-3110 GCA_964499765.1 uncultured Polyangiaceae bacterium | reverse complement strand
CCGTGGCTGCCGCGTAGGGCGACATCATCCGCTGTACGAACTTGATCTTGAGGGGCAACGGTGCACCCGTGAGCACACACCCATAACGCACGTTCGGGTTGTCTTCGGTTGCGGCATTGAAGAGTTCAATCGCCTCCGGCATGATTTGAATCAATCCGCCCTGGTCAATCCGTACTTTTCTCAAGTACCGAACGACTTCGGCCCTTCGTTGCTTATCAACTACGCGCAGCACCACATCCGTGACACGGCTGACAAGTTTCGAGTCCTGTCCGAGCAAGGAATCCAAGTCTCCCAAAGAAGCAACCAGTCGGGAGAAAACCGAAAGCGAGGGCTCTCCGAGCGAAAGCGACACAATCGTCAGGAGGCTCAGCGCGTAGAGCAGTCGCGTTCCCGCCACGGTCGAGAAGTAGCCGGCCAGCGGCGTTCCGAAGTGAGGCGTGTTCACCGAGACGATGGTGCGGACTCGAGGCGTCCAACCAAGTAGACTCGTCTCGATTCCAAGTCGCGACGTTGGTGACAGCAACAAGCGACTGTCGAGTCCACCGGTCGAGTGACCAACGAGGTGGATTGGCCCCGTCTCGTCTCGCAGCGTATGTAAGACGGTCTTCGCGAGGATTCGAGCTCGATGTCGCAGCGAGGACGTTGGTGGACTCGGTGATACCTCGATCACGAGACGCTGCCCCGCGGCTTCGAAGCGTTCCGTCAGTGCCGTTCTAACGTGCTCGAAATAATCAACGCCCGCGAGTCGGCCGAAGCCGAACATCCCGGGAATCAAGTAAACGTGGTGCAACGTCATGGATTGGAGTCAAGGGGGGCCTGGCCTATCCCAGCGTTACTGCAAACGAAGACCGACTCTTGCCAGTCGCCATCATGCCAGAAGTCTTGCGCGCTCCAATCAACTATGGTGACGGCCGACGCGGAAAACATTCAAACGTACCCATCGTCGCCGTGTCGTGGCAAGCTCCGCGTGTGATTCGCGGGGTACTTCAGCGAACGCGCGCTCAAGACCGGTCGAGGAGTTGACACATGTGCGACAGTTGCGGCTGCGGTGACCCAGAGATTCTACCTGTTCACGTTCACGAGAGCCTGCTCGCCAATAACAACCAGCAAGCGCAGCATAATCGTGAACATTTCGAGGCGACTCGGGTTCTGGCGCTCAACATCATGGGCTCACCCGGCAGCGGCAAGACGGCTCTACTCGAGGCTACGGCCAAGAAACTCGGTGGATCGGGCCTGCGCGCGATGAGCGGCGACCTTGCGACCGATAACGATGGAGCACGCCTTCGCGCAGCCGGGATACCGTCACTGACCATCACGACCGGCACTGCTTGCCATCTCGATGCTCGGTTGGTGCACCATGCGTTGCACGATCTGAATTGGCCAGGCGCCGAATACCTATTCATCGAGAATGTCGGCAACCTAGTATGCCCAGCGATCTACGATCTTGGACAGGCAGCAAACGTGGTCTTGGTCAGCGTCACCGAAGGTGAAGACAAGCCTATCAAGTATCCGGTCATGTTTCAGCGTGCGGACTTGGTGCTGATCACGAAAGTAGATCTTCTGCCCCATCTCCCCGGTATCAAACTCGACAACTACGTTGCATCGCTCAGGCGGGTCAATCCAAACCCCAAGTACATTGCCGTTTCCGCCGTCAATGGGCAGGGCCTCGACGAGTGGGCGTCATGGTTGAAAGACAAGAAACTTCACGCGTAGCTGGCTACGAGTTTCTCAAGAGCCGAGCGTGGGTTCGTCTCGACCTTTGTGGTCGCGTCTACCCGTTGGTCGAAAGATGCCACCTCAGAATCTCTGTAGATCAGCCCAATTGGAAAGCGAACTTCGTTTTGAAGCAGCAGGTTGATCGCGGCCGAGCGTGAAGTGACATCGTGCTCTGCCGATATCTCTACCGAGGCTTCTTTGAGCACGTCTTTTGTGATGCCCTTGTGAAAGGTGACACACGGGCTGTGGACGTTGATGAAGGCTATACCTTTGTGCTTGAGCCCTCCCAGAACTAGCTGAGCAACATGGTTTGGGCTTGAACTCAAGGTTTGGGCCACATATGTGGCACCACTACACAATGCGACCCAGACGGGATCAACGGGCAGATCCGGATTGCCGTGAGGTGATGACTTGGTCTTCAACCCGAACGCGCTCGTGGGTTCTGTCTGACCTTTGGTCATTCCGTAGATTTGGTTGTCCATGAGGACATACGTCAGATCGATATTCCGGCGTATGGTATGGAAGAAGTGGTTACCACCAATCGCTAACGCATCGCCGTCCCCGCCCACGGCGATTACCGTCAGGTCGGGCCGCGCTGTTTTCAGGCCGGTTGCCACACTCAAGCCGCGGCCGTGCACTGAATGAAAACCGTAGGTATTCATGAAGAACGGCATGCGACTCGAGCAGCCGATTCCTCCAATCATCGCGATTTCGTGCGGTGGCCTGCCGTACTCGCGCAGAGCTTTATCAATACCGCTTAGGACGCCATAATCGCCGCAGCCGGGGCACCAAGTGGGCTTATTGGAACAACGATAGCATAGAGTGTCGTCTGACATGCGATGACTCCTTTCAGCACTGCGCGCGAAGTCTTTCGACTTCCACAAAGCCTTGGAATTCCTCGGCGCCATAAGAGCGACCCATTCCGCGCCTGCCCGAGTTGTCTAGATGCTTGAGGACCTGGTCCCGAATTTCGTGTTGCGTGAGCGGATTGCCATCATCCTTGGTAATCCCCACTACCTCGACCCCACGAGCAACTAGCTGCGCGGACAGCTGCGACTTAATCAGTTGAGCAAACTGACCACTGGAATTAGTTTCGCACACGAACAAGGTGCGTACTCCAGCTGCGAACAGCTGCTTGAAGCCTGCCTCTGGAAGCGGCCACAGCAAACGAGGGAAGAACGTTGCTAGCTTGATGCCGTCGATTTGAAGCGCGTACCAAGCTTCGTGCGCTGCCGATGCGGCCCTGCCCCAACCGACGATCGCCAGCGGGTAACGAATATCTTCCGGGATCTCTGGCTGCTCAAGCGGACCCTGTTCTTGCGCAATCGCGTGCATCCGCTGCGCTCGCCGGGCCATCATCTTGACTCGGTTGGCGGGTTCTGCGGACGGGTTCC
>CAZCNI010000346.1:0-3128 GCA_964499765.1 uncultured Polyangiaceae bacterium | reverse complement strand
CGTTCAACGGCCTCTACCCTCACGTGCAACACCGGCACTTCATCGTGACTTTTCGTATGCGAGCGCTCAAGCCGCCCCCAAGCCACGATGATGCCAGCTTGACGCAAGAGCAAACCGTAGCGTTCCTGTACCCGAGGCTCCACGACCAGGTTGGCAATACCGGTTTCATCTTCGATGGTCATGAACAGCATTCCCTTGGCCGTGTAGGGTTTCTGTCGGCACAAGACGAGCCCCGCCACCGCTGCCTTTTCATGATGCCGCAGCGACACTAAACCGCTGATTGCCTGCACTTGGCGCTGTGTCAACCAAGCCCGTAAATGCTTGAGCGGGTGGTCATCAATCGACAACTGTTTAGTCGCATAATCGAAGCGTAGCGCATCCATTGGCGCCACCTGCGGCAAGCGTGGCGTAGGCTCTGCCACTTGGGTAAATTCGAAAAGACCCGTTGCACGAGGCCGCCTCACAGCCCAGAGGGCATTGCGCCTTCCTTTCATCAGTGGCTCCAAAGCACCCGCCTGCGCCAGCAGCTCCATCTTGCCGCGTTCAAGGCGCGTACGCCGCAGTAAATCATCGATATCGGTGAATGGGTTTTGCTGGCGCATTTGCTCAATGGCTCGCCCTGCGACTTCACCAAGACCTACCACTTGATGAAACCCCAACCGTAGAGTTTTCCGTGGCTCACTGGTGTGCGGAGCTTGGTTCGGCCACTCCAAGGTACTTTGCCAGTCGCTGCGCGCGACATCCACGTCACGCACGGTTACCCCGTGACGCTGAGCGTCGCGCACCAACGAATGCGCTGAGTAAAACCCCATCGGCTGCGAATTGAGTAGCGCACATGTGAAGTGCGCGGGCATCGTGTGCTTCAGCCAAGCCGAGACATAGACCAGCAGGGCAAAAGAAGCCGCATGGGATTCCGGAAATCCGTATTCACCAAAGCCCTTGATTTGCTCGAAAAGCGCATGCCCGAATGCTTCGGAGATGCCCTTGTTCCGAAACCCATCGAGCAAGCGTTCACGGTGCTGCAACAATCGCCCGTGTTTTTTCCACGCCGCCATGTCCCGCCGCAACTGGTCAGCATCGCCGGCTCTGTACCCTGCACCAATGATTGAAATTTGCATGACTTGTTCTTGAAACAGCGGCACACCGAGTGTGCGTTCGAGCACGGATCGCAGCTCTGGATGCGGGTACTGAACCGGTTCTTCCTGGTTCCGACGTCGTAGGTACGGGTGAACCATTTTTCCTTGAATGGGTCCGGGTCGTACGATGGCCACTTCAATCACCAGGTCGTAAAAGCAGCGTGGCCGCAGCCGCGGCAACATCACCATCTGCGCTCGACTCTCGATCTGAAACACACCCACGGTATCTGCTCGTGAAATCATGCGATACACGTTCGGATCTTCTGCCGGGATGCGAGCCAGTACCTCAATCGGGTCAAACACCTCGTCCGGCGACCAGCGCAGTAACCCGTCTTCAAACGACAGGGCCAGCGCTTTGCGAATCGCAGTCAGCATGCCCAGACCGAGCACATCGACTTTGAAAAACCCGAGCGCATCAATGTCGTCCTTGTCCCAAGGGATCACCGTGCGCCCCGGCATGCGGGCAGGCTCAATCGGGGAAACCTCGTTCAAGTGCCGCGCAGACAAAACAAATCCACCAACATGAATCGACAGGTGACGCGGAAACCCCTGCAGCTCACGCGCCAGCTTCACGACCTGCTGTAGTTCACAACTTGCCTGGTCAAGGCCCACTTCGGCCAGGTGAGACTCGACTCCATCCGTCGAATCCCAACCCGTAATCGTCATCGAGAGTCGATCGACTTGATCGAGCGACAGCCCCCAGGCTTTTCCCACCTCCCGCAGCGCACTCTTGCCGCGGTAGCAGATGACCTCAGAGACCATGGCTGCGTGCTCGCGACCATAACGCTCGTAGATCGCCTGAATTACCTCTTCTCGACGTTCGTGCTCGAAATCGACGTCGATGTCCGGTGGTTCGTGGCGCTCAGGGCTCATGAACCGCTCGAACAGCAGGTTGCTGCGCGCCGGGTCAACCGCGGTAATACCCAGCACGAAGCAGACAGCGCTATTGGCCGCACTACCACGGCCTTGGCACAGAATGCGACGTTCGCGCGCAAGCTCCACGATCTCCCAGGTGCTCAGAAAGTAGGAAGCCATTCCCATTTGTGCGATCAACGCCAATTCGCGTTTCAGTTGCTCCTCCACGACCGTGGGCGCGCCGTCGCGGTAGCGGCGCTGGGCGCCTTGCCACGTCAAGCGTTCGAGCTTTTCATCAGCCGTTTCACCGGGCCGCAGACTGCACGGAAAGCGATACTGGAGCGAACCCAAGTCAAATCGAATTTGCGCAGCAATGGCACCTGTCTCGTCCACCCAATCCAGGTGGTCTTTGAAACGCACGCGCAGCTGCGCTTCCGACAGCAGCCGCGCTTCACAATTGGCGAGCAGTTGCGTACCCGCTGCCTGCAATGTCGTACCACGCCGAATGCACTCGAGCACATCCGCCAGCTCTTTGCGCTCGGCAACATGCATCCGTGGCCGTGCGCTCGCTACAACCTTGAGTCCATAACGATGCTGACACTCACTCAGGGTCTGCTCGCGCATAACCGCAGCCGCATCACCATGACGATAAGCCAACAAATAGAGTCTTTGAAAGAACATCTGCTGCAAGCGGCAAACCCAGTCGCAACGGCACAACGCGGATCCGCACCGCTCTGATGACACGAGCAGTGAATCTGCTGGCAACAGCGCGATGAGCCCCGTGAAATCGCAATAGTCGAGCTTATCCAAGCGCAAAACCGCTTCACCTTTTTTCGTATCGCGATGCGCAAGAGTCAACAGGTGACACAAATTTCGATAACCCTGCGCGTCTTGAACCAAGAAGGCTACCGTGGGAAGCTCATTGATTCGAAAGTGCTCACCCCATTGCACCTCGAGTTCCACACCAACGATGAATTTCAATCCCAGCTCTTTGGCGCGAGACCACGCACGCACCATGCCGTAAAGCCCGTGTCGGTCACAGAGAGCAAGAGCCGCAAGACCCAGTGCGTGTGCCGTATCGACCATTTCTTCGGGATGCGAAGCTCCGCGGAGAAATGAGAAGTTACTGCATGCAAA
>CAZCNI010000345.1:0-3164 GCA_964499765.1 uncultured Polyangiaceae bacterium | reverse complement strand
GCTTCAATCGCACGGGCGCCGAGCACCACGTCGTGCGCGATGCGAAGGGCTACCGCCACCGGCATGGGGTCACCGTTGAAGGAAGCCAACCGCATCACCCCACGCAAGGGTTCACTCACGCAGTATTGATACACAGCGTGTAGCACGCCGTCCTGCGTTCCGATCTCGAGTGGTTTCATAACCGCCGCTTCGTCGAGGCCCTTGACCCACTTGCCTGCCTCGAGCAGCAAGGCGGCATTCTGCAAGGATAGTCTGTTCTCAATCGGTAGACTGCGAAGCGCTACCACGCGGCGGTCGTGCGTATCGAGAGCCAATACCAGTCCGCCAATGGGGCTCTTCGCAAGCTCACTCAGGATCTGATATCGCCCAAGCAACAGCAGGTTCGTATTCTGTGAATCAATCACGAGGCTTTTCTCAATGCGCCAACCGCACCGGGCGTCCTGCCGTCGGTGGCTCAGAGAGCAATGCCAGGCGTGGGAAGCTCGCCTTTTCGAGTTTCTTGGCTGAGGCAGCTAGGTCGAATACCAGGCCCCATTGGATCCCCTCGGCGCCTGACACGAACAGTGTATCTGATTGCTTGCAACCCTTATAGTAGCGCTCAATCGTGTCGCCGGTCATCGATAGGTCAGGGCCTGCAAACCCTTTCGAGCGTTTGCTTGCAGTACCACCTGAGAGGCGCCACACCGCAGTGCCGCGGTCCTCACGAACGACTGCAACCAAACTACAACTGGGTGCGTTAGCCACCTTCTTCTCAAGCTGGAACTCGAGTTCTCCGCTAAACTCTTTACGCGTTTCTGTTTGCACATAGAGCGCCGCGGCGCCGATCTGGTCAAGCTCACTTAACATCCTGACGACCCATTCAGTCTTAGTCTCGCGCGAAGCCTTGACGTGCACGTCTTTTCCGTTGAACTGGTCTCGGACGCCTTGGACTTCTTTATGTAGCTTCTCGAAGTCTTCGGGCTTCTGCGGAACGATCTGCGTGAAACCCACTTTCAGGCCTGCTTCATCGAGTGAAAGCTCCGGGGGACCTTCTGGTTTCGGAACCTCAGTTGTGGGTGGAGGTTGCTTCGGCGCGTTCGGCGGCGGGTCAAAGGGATTGCGCTGCGGTTTCTCGTCGTCACAGGCCACAGCAAATAGCCCGGAGCACACCAAGGCGACCAGCCAACCCTTGCGACGCGCGATACTCATGAGTAAAGATTTTAGTACCGCCCCCCAGCAATTCGGCCAAGCAAATTTCGCGGAGAGTCGGGAGTGCGACCCCAGTAACGCTTACCGGCGAGAAACCGGGCACCCGGTCGCCATGCCGTTGCTTGCCCTTCCCAAGGCCTCCCTGGGACGGATTACAGCCGAACAGGTCAGTGGCGCCTTTAACTTCTGCGCTACCATCTGTGCCTTCTCAAACTGGACCAGTTTTGTTCGACACCCGCAGCGTTTCACGAGACAAGCCGCTTTGGGCCAGCGCAGGGTACATTGTCCTGGCCGCCTTTGGAGCCTCCATTGCAGCCCAGGTACTCGTCATCGTGTTGGGTCCGCGCTCTGGCGCCGCCTCATCTGCACCTGAGACAGCGCTCAGCCTTGCCCGAGGCGCAGTAGTCGTTCAAGCGACCTTGGCAATTCTGATTGGGGTGGTGCTTCGAAAGTCGCTGACGCTAAAGAGCAGGGCCCTGCTGTTTGAGCGTGTCTCGGTCGGAACGATGCTTGCCGGTCTCGGTTTGACACTTGGTATTGCGCCGTTTGCCAATGAGGTTGGCGTCCGCTTATCAGAAGTGCTCCATGTACCCATGGACTCAGCCCGCTGGGTCACACTCATCGTTCAGCACGCCAACCGAGCCGAGTTTGTCACCCTCGGCTTGGCGCTGACGCTACTGCCCGCATGCGTCGAGGAGCTGCTGTTTCGAGGCTTGTTGATGGGCGCCTTGGCAGGGGCAAATCGAACAGTGGTGCTGTTGCTGCAGGCGCTCGTGTTTGGCTTGTTTCACGCTGACTGGGCGCAGGGAGCGGCTACTTTCGTCCTGGGGCTGGGTTTTGGATTTTTGCGCATGACAACGCGCTCCTTGGTCGCCCCGATGGTAGCCCATGCAACGTACAATTTGGTGGTACTGCTCACCATGCGTTGGATGGATGAGGCTGAATCTGGGACACACCAGACGATCGGCGTGCTCTGCGCCGGCATGCTCGTCAGCGCCGCGTGTGCCGCTCTTCTTGAGCGAAGTTCTCAACGCCGCCTCGCCGGAGTCGGGGAACATTGAATGTTGCTACAGGGAATCGCTGCGGGTCTTGACCGAGCATTCTTGGAATTGAGCGTGAGACCAGCGCTCCCGCGCCTATCCATGCATCGCAGCTTCAGGAAGCTTCTGATTGCCGAGCAGAGGACTCAGTCGGATATCGGTGACGCCGCTTTGTTTTGTACGTCACAGGCCAGCCTATGCGTTGAGTCAACGCGCGCACCAAATGCGCGCGGGGTCCGCGAGCTGCAGACCATTGGAACAGTGCCGTCAGTGCCGCTTGCGGAGCAGTGGGGCGACACGCGTGAGTTTCCCCGACCTTCGGCGCATTGGTTCTTGCGGGGTGAGCCGCGACCATTGGCGATTCTCGTCAGCGGTTGGTCACCCTCTCTGCGTATCGAGCCTGCGGTGCGCTGGCCCGTAGAGCGCCTGGACCGCGCGGGGTTCGATGTAGCAGTGCCTTCGCTACCCTGGAAGTGGCAGAGCCGACGCGACGCAGTTGCCGCATTCCCGGGTGCCGATCCGTGTTGGAACGTAGTCACGATGGCGTGTGTCGCTAGCGAGCTTGCGCAACTCGTCTGCCACGCGAAAAGCCAAGGTCACCCGTCGATCGTGATGTGCGCCACTAGCCTGGGTGCCCATGCGGTTGCGCTTCTGGCAACATTGCCCGGAGCTCAGCAGGTGGATCGCTTTCTATTGGAGAAACCATTGGGACAATTGAGTGATCTGATTCGGTGGCACGCGCGCGGAGACCCGATGTGGTGTCAGCATATCGCGGACCGGTTGCAGCGCGTGTACCGCTCGGTGTGCCCACTCGATCGAAAGCCCGTGGCATCGCCCGCGCAAAAGACCGTGATTGGCGCTACTTTCGATCAAGTGACGCCTATCGGAGCCGCGCAAGAGGTCGCTGACCATTTCCATGTGCCGCTGCGACCCATA
>CAZCNI010000344.1:0-3166 GCA_964499765.1 uncultured Polyangiaceae bacterium | reverse complement strand
GATGCCGCTGCTCGAGCAATTGGAAGTGCTTCAAGTCGAAGACGATTACCAACAGAAACCGTTTCGATTTCCAGTTCAATGGGTGAATCGCCCGAGTCCCGATTTTCGCGGATTTTCTGGGTGTATTGCCGGCGGAAGTGTCCGAGTCGGGGACGAGATTGTTGTCTTGCCTTCAGCCTCGAGATCAACGGTGGCAAGTATCGTTGGACCCGAAGGGTTGTTGGAACAGGCCGTTGCTGGACAATCCGTGACGCTGACGCTGACCGATGAAGTGGATGCAAGTCGCGGTGATGTCATCGCCACTGCAGCTGAGCGCCCCAAAGTTGCCGACCAATTTCGAGCCACGCTGGTTTGGATGCATGAGGATCCCATGCTTCCTGGGCGGCCCTACTTGATGAAGATCGGTGCCAAAACCGTCACCGCTACGCTGGCCGAGCCCCGTCACAAGGTGAACATCAATACGCTGGACGAGCTCGCGGCGCGGACTCTCGAGCTGAATGATATTGGCGTCTGTAATCTGAGCCTCGACCGACCGATCGTGTTCGATTCTTACAAAGAAAATCGAGAAATGGGCGGGTTTATCCTTATCGATCGGCTCACGAACGACACGGTGGGTGCGGGCATGCTCGACTTCTCGCTCTGGCGAGCGGACAACGTGCACTGGCAAGCGCTCGACGTGGACAAACGTGCGCGGGCGACACTGAAAGGGCAAAAAGCCTGCGTTGTGTGGTTCACAGGGCTCTCGGGGTCAGGCAAGTCGACGATTGCGAACCTACTGGAGAAGCGGCTGCATGCGGATGGTCGCCATACCTATCTGCTCGATGGCGATAACGTGCGCCACGGCTTGAATAAGGACCTTGGCTTTACGGACGCCGACCGGGTGGAAAACATTCGACGCGTGACGGAAGTTTCCAAGCTCATGACGGACGCTGGGCTCATCGTCATGGTGTCTTTCATCTCGCCGTTCCGTTCGGAACGACAGATGGCGAGGGAGACCATGGAACCAGGCGAGTTCATCGAAGTGTACGTTTCAACCTCGATCGAAGAGGCAGAACGCAGGGATCCCAAGGGGCTTTATAGTAAAGCTCGCAAGGGACAGATCCGAAACTTTACGGGCATCGATTCGCCCTATGAAGTGCCCGAGAACCCTGAACTTACGATTGATACCGAGCAGTCAGCACCCGAGCAGTCCGTCGAATTACTGGTTCGGAAATTGAAAGAGTTAGGCTGCATCAACTAAGCGCCCATCGTTGCACGAGCTCGAAAGTAGAACCCTGAACATGAACCAACCTCTACCATCACTCGATTTCGGATCATTGCTGGATTCAGTTAGGCAGATCGCCGAGCAAGCCGCGAACCGGATTCTCGAAGTCTATGAGTCCGAGTTCGCGATCGCACTCAAGGACGACCGATCTCCGCTTACGCAGGCCGACCTCGCGTCGCACGAGACCATCTGCGAAGCCCTGCAACAGCTAACCCCTGACATCCCGATTCTGTCGGAAGAATCAAAGAGCCTGCCGTTTTCCGTGCGTTCCCAGTGGCCTCGCTATTGGTTGGTGGACCCACTCGATGGCACCAAGGAATTCATCAAGCGTAACGGCGAATTCACGGTGAATATTGCGCTCATCGATGGGCACAAATCAGTACTCGGTGTGGTGCATGTGCCAGTGTCGAAAGTTTGCTACTTTGCGGCGTGCGGGGTTGGAGCGTTCAAACTCGAGCCCGGTGCCGGTACCGCGAAGCGAATACAAACAAGAAAAGTAGACCCCCGCAATCTTGTCGTCTGTGGAAGTCGTTCGCATGGCAGCGAAGCCGTGCAAGAGCTGATTTCCAAGCTCCCGGGCGAGGTAGAGTTCATCAGTCAAGGCAGTTCGCTAAAGCTCTGCCTGGTGGCAGAGGGTCGTGCAGACATCTATCCACGGTTCGGTTTGACTTCGGAATGGGACACTGCTGCGTCGCAATGCGTTGTCGAGCAGGCGGGCGGAACCGTGACTGACGTGACCTTCCGGCCCGTGACGTACAACGCTAAGGACAACATCCTCAACCCGTTCTTTGTCGTCATCGGCGATCCTTCGTTTGGGTGGCGTGAGCTGCTGCCCCAAAGTGCAACGGCGGTTTCTGCGCCCTAGGGTACCTACTGCTTACTGCTTAGCTACTGTATAGCCTTGTGGTTGGCCCCTGTTACTGCGGCTGGCCCTGGTCAGAGCACCGTTGTATGTGATGGCCTTCAGCCATGACATTTGACGGGCGTGGTCCTGGCTCAGACGCATCCGGAAGGTTAGAGCCTCAATTTCAAGCATTTACCGTGGCACTGTTCCAGGCATGCTTCCTGCTTAGGGTGCGCCGCAGTGGTCATATGAAGCAGGACTTGACTCGACGTGCCCTTCTGGTTGGAACCGGCGCAACAGTCATTGGTGCTGCGGTAGCGGCTGCAGCGCAGGTGCGTGGAGCAGAGCAAAGCCAAGGGGCCGAACGACGACCCGCTCCTCACTATGGGTTACTGATCGACCTAAACCAATGTGCAAGTCGCGGCAATTGCCGAGCGTGCATTGATGCGTGCCATGAAGCGCACTCCGTACCTACCATCATTGACCCTCGTCACGAGGTCAAATGGGTCTGGAAAGCACCGTTAGGTCGCGTGTTTCCCGAGCAAACTCACTCGTTGACCCCCACGCAGCGGTTGCAGCTTCCGGTCTTGGTGACGTGTAACCATTGCACTTTGCCTGCCTGCACTCGCGTTTGCCCAACCCGGGCGACTTGGAAGCGCTCTGATGGCGTGGTTATGCAGGACCCGCATCGGTGTATTGGCTGTCGCTACTGTATGGCTGCGTGCCCGTACGGCTCGCGCAGCTTCAACTGGGAGGACCCGCCCAAGTCGCAGCAGCGAGGGACTTATCCGCAACGCTCAGCCGGCGTGGTGGAAAAGTGCACGTTCTGCGCTGAACGCATCGATCAAGGGCAATTGCCGATGTGCGTCGAAGCCTGTTCGCGTGCTGGAGCGGGTGCGCTGTGTTTCGGTTATCTCAACGACCCTAATTCCCAAGCCAGTCGGCTATTGACGACTCGGCAGGTGTTGCGCCGCAAACCCGAACTGGGAACCCAACCGAATGTTTACTACCTCATTTGAGGACCATGCAGCAGCGCAACCATGATTCATCTTTTGTTC
>CAZCNI010000343.1:0-3166 GCA_964499765.1 uncultured Polyangiaceae bacterium | reverse complement strand
GGGGTACGGATGCCGGTTGACAACATGTCGAGGCGCCCTTTGATGGGCATGGTCCACGCGTTAGAAATGCCGGGCAATTGCAGGGCCGCATTGAGCTCGTCCTCCAATTCAGTCTCGGTAATTCGATCCCACCAAAAGGGCCTCAGTAAAGGTTTCAGCCACTCTGGTGCACGGGCGGAGTACCAGCGCAGTTTAGGCCGCCATTGGTTCTCTGGCTTGAGCAGCACCGTTGTTTCCATCATGGTAAACGGTGCGGGATCCGTGGACGTGTTGGCGCGCCCCGCCTTTCCGAATACTCGCTGCACCTCAGGAAAGGACATCAGGATCTTGTCCTGTACCTGAAGCACTTTCTGAGCTTCGGCGACCGACATGCCTGGTTCAACGGCAGAGGGCATGTACAGGATCGTCCCCTCGCGCAAAGGCGGCATGAATTCCGAGCCCAGCCTCAGGTATACTGGAACCGCACTTGCCATGATCAGCAGCGCCAAGAGGATCGTCGTCTTGGCGTGACGGACCACGAACCGGCAGGGCTTTTCGTACAAGAACTGCAGCATCCTGCTGATTGGATGTCGATCTTCGGAGTAATATTTCCCGACCAACGATTGGGTCGCAATCCAGGCCAGCCATCGGGGTCGAAAGGTGAATGGATCGATGCGCGCGAATAACATGCGCAGGGCGGGGTCGAGCGTGATGGCCAACAGGGCCGCGATGGCCATCGCCAGGTTCTTGGAGATGGCGAGCGGGCGAAACAAACGTCCCTCTTGATCAACTAGAGTGAACACCGGCATAAATGCGACGGCAATGACCAACAGTGAAAAGAACACGCTCGGACCAACTTCCATGAGCGCTTCCAGGCGCACTTGATGGAAGTCACCTTGCTTACCTGCTTTGACCCAATGGTAGATCTTATTGTAGGCATTCTCTACTTCAACAATGGCACCGTCCACCAGGACCCCGACTGAAATGGCGATGCCCGCCAGAGACATCAAATTGGCGTTGAGTCCCATGAGCTTCATCGGTATGAACGCCAATGCGACCGAGACCGGGATCGTTATGATGGGAACGATTGAAGACGGTAAGTGCCAGAGGAAGATCAGAATGATGAGAGAGACGACGATCATCTCCTCAATTAGCTTGTCGCGAACGGTATCAATCGCGCGACCTATGAGCTCCGAGCGGTCGTACGTCGTCACGACTTCCACACCGGAAGGAAGAGCGGGTTTGAGCTCTTCCAATTTGACTTTGACGCGCTCGATGAGATTCAGGGCATTCTCGCCCTCGCGCATGACCACGATGCCGCCAACAACATCTCCTTGCCCATTATAGTCTGCGATACCGCGGCGCATCTCCGGCCCAAGAGCAACCTTAGCGACGTCTTTGACTAGAACGGGGGTTCCGCCTTCGGAACGCAGCACGAGATTCTCGATGTCATGGATGCTTTTGACGTAGCCGCGACCTCGGACCATGTATTCGCGCCCTGCAAGTTCCACTAGTCGCCCGCCCACGTCGTTGTTGCCACTGCGCACGGCATTGATGACGGCTTGGAGGGAAAGCTTGTAGCCTGCTAGCGCATTGGGGTTAACCGTGACCTGATATTGACGAACCTGGCCGCCTACTGTGGCAACCTCTGAAACGCCTGGAACACTCTGAATGGCGTAACGCAGAAACCAGTCCTGGTAAGAACGCAACTCGTCGGGCGCGTGCTTGCCGCTCCGATCAACCAGCGCATACTGAAACACCCAACCAACACTGGACGCATCTGGACCGAGCTCCGTCTTGACGCCACTCGGCAATTGTGAAGCAATCTTCGACAAGTATTCGAGGACTCTCGTTCGAGCCCAATACATATCGGTTCCATCTTCGAATATGACGTATGTATAGCTGAAGCCGAAATCCGAGAACCCTCGGATCGCCTTCACTTTGGGCGCGCCCAGCAGCGCGGTAATAATGGGGTACGTAACCTGATCCTCGATAATGTCAGGACTCCGATCCCACCGCGAATAAACGATAACCTGAGTGTCCGAGAGGTTGGGCAGCGCGTCGAGCGGAATCGTGCGCATCGACCACCAAGCGAAAAGCAAAGCTACGACGCTAGCCGCTATCACTAGATAGCGATTCTCCGCTGAGAATCGGATGACGCGCCGAATCATGGACTATGAGCTCCATGCGCTTCGTGGGCTTCATGATCCTGATGCCCGTCGTGTGTCATCGCGGCATGGGGCGAACTTGCGGGCTGCGGCTTGCGACCCATTTTCGGAACTGGAGTTGTCAATACTGGCGAAACGTCCTTGGTCACGACAGGAACGCCGGGGCTATCCGTAGCCGGCAATACGCGCGCACTTTCTAGCTCTTTGGCGCCACCCCCCGCCAGCTCAGCCAAAGAAGCGCGCAGTCTCGATTCAGAATCGACGAGGAAGTTCGCGCGAGTGACGACACTTTCACCTGCGTTCAACCCTGAGACGATCTCCACTTGAGTATCGTCGGTATCACCCAGGCGAACCATCCGTGGCCGGAATTTGCCATTGCCCGCTGCCACGAACACGACGTGAGTCGTGCCCGAATCGATAACGGCATCAATGGGAACTGTCACCCCATCATGCGGCACGCCCTTGAAGACAACTTCGCCGAACATCTCGGGTTTCAACTCTTTGGTCGGGTTGGGAAACGTGAGACGCACCTTTACGGTGCGTGTCGTTGGATCGAGCATCGGATCAACGAATACGGCCTTGCCCTTGAATTCGCGATTAGGATAGGCGTTGAGCATGAGCGTCGCTGGCATGCCCACTTTCACGAACCGCAATTCACTTTCATACACATCGGCCACTACCCACACGGTCGACAGGTCGACGATTTCGTACGGCATGGCGCCCGCGTCGAGTTTCATGCCCTGCACCACGTCCTTCTTCGTGATGACGCCGGTGGCGGGTGAATAGAAGGTAACAGTCTTAGTCGAATGCCGGGTCTGGGCAATCTGATCGAGCGTCTTCTCCGGCAAGTCCCAGAGTGCTAGTTTGCGTCGCGACGCATTGACCAGGGTGTCGTTTTCCAGATCGGGGTTCGCATCAGCCGTGCCCAAAATCCCACGGGTTCTCAAGGCAAGCAGGTACTCGTCTTCGGCCGCCAATAGCTCGGGACTATACAGCGAAAAGAGCGGCTGGCCCTTGTA
>CAZCNI010000342.1:0-3178 GCA_964499765.1 uncultured Polyangiaceae bacterium | reverse complement strand
CTATTCCTGCTATCAGATACCAAGTTCGTTATCTAACACTTGTCCAAGAACTTACCCCATGGCCACGCAAGCCTGCAATGTTCCTCAGTGCACGGTATGTTATGGAGGAACTGCAACAGCTCCGCAGTACTACGACTTGACTCATACCCTAAAGAGCGGATATTGCGTTTGCAGCGATTCTGGCACTTGGACTTGTGCCGCCGTGGATTCTTGGCCCTGCACCGTTGGCACCAGCTGCTAACAACCTCGCTCACCGGGGCAATCCACGAAGAATCTCCAGGGCAAGTTCGCACCAACTACAATGCCAAGGCTGTCGGAGGGCGCTGGGGCAACCCGCTTTGCCGGCAATTACTGCCTCTTCTAGACCCATTTGACGACGCGTGGTAATCGCCTGGCCCATGCCTATTGCGACTGCCATCCGACAATCAATTGGCGATTCCTCTTGGATCCGCAAGATGTTCGAGGAAGGGGCGCGACTCAAGGCACTTCATGGCGAGCGCGAAGTGTTCGATATGAGCCTGGGCAATCCTGATCTCGAACCACCTCGGCAGTTCGTTGAGAAGCTGCGCGAGCTCGCTCAGAGTGAACAGCTCGGAACCCATGGTTACATGTCCAACGCCGGTTACGTCGAGACGCGCGCGGCTATGGCACGCAAAGTCGCTCGTGAACACCGGATCGAGATCACGGCTGACAAGGTCGTGATGTGTGTAGGGGCCGCAGCTGGGCTGAACGTGGTTCTCAAAACAATCCTAGACCCCGGTGACGAAGTCTTGGTAACCCGCCCGTACTTCGTTGAATACGGCGCTTACGCCGGCAATCATGGGGGAGTTCTGCGGGTTGTCGACCCCACGCTAGACTTTGGCATATCCGCGGAAAACATCGCTGCAGCGCTGGGCCCCAAAACCACGGCTGTGATCGTCAACTCTCCAAACAACCCAACGGGCAGACTCTATTCTGAAGCGAGCATCGAGGCGCTCGGTGAGGCACTGACTTTACACGCCGCAAAGACGGGGCGCCGGGTTGCTCTGCTGGTGGATGAGCCGTATCGCGACCTCGTTTACGGCGGAAAAGTTACGCCACCCATTGCGTGCCACTACCGCGACACGATCGTCGTCAATTCTTTTTCCAAGAGTCTGAGTCTGGCAGGCGAACGGATCGGCTATATCGCCGTTGCGCCTACGTGCGAAGACGCCGATGAGCTCGTAGCTGGCCTCGTTATGTGCAACCGCACATTGGGTTTCGTGAACGCCCCGGCCCTCATGCAGCGTGTAGTTGCCAGCCTCGAGAACGTAACGATTGATATCTCGCCCTATGAACGACGTCGCAACGTTCTCGCAAAAGGTCTACGTTCGGCGGGCATCGAGTTCTGTGAGCCTGACGGTGCCTTCTATCTGTTCTGCAGATGCCCCATTGTGGATGATGTTGGGTTCGTCGCACACCTCAAAGAGCACCGCATCTTGGGCGTGCCGGGTCAGGGTTTTGGCTACCCCGGCTGGTTTCGACTTTCGTATGCCGTGCCCGATTGGGTTACCGATGGGGCCGCCGAACGTTTTCGTACGGCGATGAAGAACTGGCACGAGTTGACGGGCAAGAACAGAGTCACCTCGCCGCACCTCGTGATGCCAACGTCTCGATGATTGCGGAGTAACCGCGGGGGACTGCTGATAGCCCTCGACGGCCAGAGGCAAGTGCGCTAATCGCGGCCACCATGGGCTTTTCGTGCGGAATTGTTGGCCTGCCAAACGTTGGCAAAAGCACACTCTTCAACTCTTTGTCGTCAGCCAAGGCCGAAGCGCAAAACTTCCCCTTCTGCACGATCGAGCCGAACGTCGGTATCGTCCCGGTACCCGATGACCGATTGGATGCGCTCGCCGCGCTCTACGAGCCCGACCGGGTCGTACCCACTACCATTCGATTCGTCGACATTGCGGGCTTGGTCCGCGGCGCTTCCAAAGGCGAGGGGCTCGGCAACCAGTTCTTGTCGCACATCCGCGAAGTAGACGCGATCGCACATGTGGTGCGCTGCTTCGAAGACGAGAACGTCACGCACGTCGAGGGGCGCGTGGATCCCGTGGCAGACGTTGCCACGATTCACACCGAGCTCTGCCTGCGTGATCTCGATACGGTCAGCAAGCGACTGGACAGGGCCCAGAAGCAATCCAAAGGCGGCGACCCCAAAGAAAAGGCGGCGCTCGTTCTCTGTGAACGCCTGTGCGCTCAGCTTGACCAAGGCGCACCGATCTCCGCGCTTGCACTGGAAGAAGCCGATCGCCCGCTCATTGATGAACTGTGCCTGTTGACGACTAAGCCGACATTTTACGTTGCAAACGTCGACGAAGCCTCACTTGGATCACTTGATAAGAATCCGCACTACCAAGCACTCGTGGCTTTGGCGCAACAACAAGGCGCTGAGGTCGTGCCCATGTGCGCTGCACTCGAAGCGCAGATTGCCCAGCTGGAACCCGCTGATCGTCCCGAATTTCTCGCGAGTGCAGGCCTAGCGGAGCCTGGGCTCAACCAGGTGATTCGCACCGGTTACCGTCTTCTAGGCCTCATCACATACCTGACCGCTGGCAAACCCGAGTGCCGTGCCTGGACGGTGAGAAAAGGCGCCAAGGCCCCTGAGGCAGCGGGCGTGATTCACACCGATTTCGAGCGCGGCTTCATCAAAGCCGAGGTCATTTGGTGGGAAGACTTGATCGCGCTCAAGAGCGAGGGCAAGTGCCGCGAAGCCGGAAAACTCGCGATCGAAGGCCGCGACTATGTGGTGCGCGACGGTGATGTGATGCACTTCCGGTTTAACGTGTAGAAGGCATCAGAGCTCCTCGTTTTGCATTTGCAGTTTGTCTTGCCGGCACCGAGACTCAGGTTGCGTCCGGCGGCGACGGCTGCCGGCTGCCGGCTGCGACTGCTGGCTGCGACTGCTGGCTGCGACTGCTGGCTGCGACTGCCGGCTGCGACTGCTGGCTGCCGGCTGCTGGGATCGCGCATCGGCAGAGCCTCGGCACTTGGTGCCGCGAGTTCTTGAGGCGCGTCACCGCTCGGGTGTGGTTTCCTACCACTCCTTTAAGCAACCGGCGCAAATTCGTGGGGTATTCGACCGTTCTTGAGTGCCGTGTCACCACTTTCCGCAAGCGAGTTACCACTTTCCGCAGGCGCGTTACCACTTTCCGCAAGC
>CAZCNI010000341.1:0-3179 GCA_964499765.1 uncultured Polyangiaceae bacterium | reverse complement strand
AACTCGAAGGACTCGTGCGCGACCAGATCAGGGCGCTCAGCTCCGAGCAGCTCAACATACTGACGACAACTCAGATCACGTCGCTCACGCCAACGCAGATTAGCGGGTTGAATTACACCGAATGGCAGAACCTATCGTCGACACTACTCAAAGCGCTTACGGCGAACCAGATTAGTGGGCTTACGGCGGCTCAGATCGATGCGCTCGCATCCAATCGCCTGCCCGATCTGGCAGCAACTCAGTGGGGTGAGATATCGACCACGACGATTTCTGAGCTGGCAACCACGACGATTACGCTTTTGACAACGACCGAACTCGCAGCCCTGAGTGCAGCCCAAATCGGCGGATTTACTTCAGACCAGGTGGCTGTCATGGTTGACGCCCAGATCACGACTCTCGAAAACACGCTGATGTAACAAGCCTATGACTACAGACATATTATCCACCGCTCTCATTGACTCAATGGCACGCAATCTCAGTGTGGCAGATCTTGTGCGCACAGCTGAGACGCTCAAGGCAAGTGGGCAGGTGGACTCAGTCGAGACGCTCTATGGGACTTGGATTCAGCATAACCAAGATCATCCACTGTTGAGTGCAGTGCTCTTCAATCACTCGGTCGTTCTGTCCGACGCCGGAAAGCTGGACGCGGCACGTGCCTGCCTCGAGCGCGCGGTTGCTTGCAACCCAGAGTTTATGCCCGCCTATATCAATCTTGGGCGGATATACGAAAGACTCGGGAACGTAACGTTGGCGGTCGTGCAGTGGTCAGCCGCTCTGGCGAAAATGGCTGCCGTCAATGGCCTCTCCGTAAGCTACAAGACAACGACACTCACCCAGGCTGCTCGTGCACTCGAATCCGCCAATCAGGACGAAGCCGCCGAGGATATGTTGCGTCAGAGCCTGGAAATCGATTGTCATCAGCGGGAAGCGGTTCAACACCTCGTCGCGCTGCGGCAACGACAATGTAAATGGCCGGTGATCGTGCCGTCGGAGCGGGTGAGTCACGACACTCTGATGCGTGGCATCTCCCCGCTTTCCATAGCGGCGCTCACGGACGACCCCTTGCTGCAGCTGGCCGTGGCCTGCCATTACAACGAGCTCGACGTAGGGACCCCGGAGCAGCTCATCTAGTCATGGCCTAAGGCAACTGGATCATCCGCACCGTTGCGCATCGGTTACCTATCGTCGGATCTTCGGGAGCATGCAGTCGGTTTCCTGATGACCGAGGTATTGGCTCTCCATGACCGTTGCGCGGTCGAGGTCTTTGCCTACTACTGTGGGCCAAATTCCCAAGATGACATGCATGCGCACTTCAAAGCCACCGCGGACCACTTTGTTCCGGTAAGTCACCTAGACGATGCCGCCATTGCGCACAAGATGGCCGACGACGGTATCCAAATTCTCGTCGATCTCAATGGCTACACGCGGGAGGCCCGCTTGAAAGTGATGGCGCGACGGCCGGCACCGATCATCGTGAACTGGCTGGGTTTTCCGGGCACTATGGGAAGCCCCTATCACCGATACATCATTGCGGATGACACCATCATTCCGCCCTCGAACGAGCGGTACTACTCAGAGAAGGTGCTCAGGCTGCCCTGCTACCAACCGAGTGCTCGTAAACGCAAACTTGCACCAGCGCCGCCATCGCGCACTGAAGTCGGACTCCCCGAGCAGGGCATGGTCTACTGCTGTTTCAACGGCGCACACAAGATCAATCGATTCACGTTCGATCGCTGGATGATGATCCTCGCCCGGGTTCCCGGGAGTGTCCTCTGGCTGCTTGGGAGCACCGAAGGGGCCAATGAGCGCCTGCGCGACTACGCCGCGCAGCATGGGGTTGCGCGAGAGCGCGTGGTATTTGCGGACAAGCTCGCCAACCCCCAACATCTGGCGCGCTACGTTCTTGCGGATCTCTTCTTGGATACCACGCCCTACGGCGCCCACACCACAGCATCGGATGCGCTGTGGATGGGGGTTCCCGTGCTCACGTTGACGGGTCGGTCTTTTGCCTCTCGCGTGTGCGCGAGTCTGGTGAAAAGCGCCGGCATCGGTGACGAGTTCATCTGCTCCAGTGCTGAAGACTACGTGCAGCGTGCAGTGGCATTCGGCAATCAACCAGACCTGCTCACGCCCGCCCGTGAGCAGCTACGTTCCGTGCGCGACTCGAGTACATTGTTCGACATACCTAGCCTCGTCCGACACCTCGAGGACCTGTATCGAGAGATGTGGAAAGACTATGAGAGCGGCCAGCTGCCACAGCCAAACCTAGCCAATCTCACTGCGCTGCTCGATATCGGGTGCCAGTCCAAACCCGATGAACTCGAGGTGCAATCGATCCGCGACTACAACGGCTGGTGGTTGGAGAAGATTGCCCGTCGGAACAAGAGCCGCCCCATTGACATGGACCGCAGGCTCGCCGCGCTGGAGCAATCCCGACCTTGAGCCTATTGCTCCTCGAGATCGATGCCAGCGTACAGCTCGTCGATGCCAAACTCGAGCCCTGGTTTTTCCAAGATGACCATTTCGCCCGCACGACATTCGCGCTGTTGCCAGCCTTCCGGGCAGCGCTCGATGACGGTGACGTGGGGCCGGCGGTAGGAGACGAATATTACCGCCTTGAGGCTCGGGAGTTGTTTGTAATGGCCCAGCTTTTCACCGCGGTCGTAGTCTTCAGTTGAGTTGCTGGTTACTTCGACGAGCACCGTCGGGTTCACGACTGCGTGGCGATCGATTGTTGCCAGCTGGCGCTCTCCGCAAACCACTGTCACATCTGGAAAAGTCGAAAGGTCGGTAGCCTCTACGCGCACCTTGAGATCGGAGGAAGTCACGCGACATTGTCCCAACAAGGCATTGCCCAGTAACCGAGTAATCGATGCGGCAAGGTCGGCATGTGCCGGCGTTCCGCCCGCCATCGCGTAGATCTCACCTTCGCAGTATTCGAGTTTGACCGCGCACATTTCCTGCAAACGCAGGTACTCTTCGTAGCTATGATGGAGACGTCGGGACGTACTCACGTGCGGGAGCATACCTCGAACGGGCGTTTCGAGCCATTCGACGCCGATTGCACGCGTTGGGCGGCGTCTGCCACCCTTTGATTCCGTGGGTGTAAGACAAAAAAACGCCCCCCAACGCGCGATCAACGCCGCGACCCAAATACACGCAACCCAACGCGCGATCAA
>CAZCNI010000340.1:0-3194 GCA_964499765.1 uncultured Polyangiaceae bacterium | reverse complement strand
GATAGTGCGACCAAGAGCAGACCGACGCCCGTGCGCGCCGAGCCAATGCGAGTCGAGGATATTCGCTTCGAGCATGCAAGCTTGGAAGATCGTTTGGTGGTGCGTGGTTTTCCCGTCCCAACGCAGGTTACGTCAGGCGACGTCTCTCCGACGATGACACGCATTGTACTCGGCGGTGCGACGCTGCCGCCCGTACTGGCGCGCATTCTCGACGTGGGAGGCTTTGCTGGGCGTGTCGGTAAGGTCGTTTCGTTTGCTGACCCGAAGAAATCGGACCAGGTCATCATCGAAGTAGAGCATGCTGCCGACACTCAGTACCGGCTGTTGAAGGAAGCGAATGCGTTGGTGTTCGAGTTCTACGCGGCTTCTCAACGGGCGCCCTCGCTAACGGGCATCGCCCGAGATGGCGGGATCGCCCGAAAGGTTCAGACGGTCTCGACCGAGGACTTCCCCGAGCACATGCCGCGGATTCAGACTGGCGTTGAGGCGCGTGAAGGCGACATCCGTGAGCAGGCAACGGTGCCCGAAGCCGCTCAGGGCGTGACACCGGCCCTATTTGGGCAAGCCCGTGAACGCTATCAGGGGCGTCGCATCGATCTCGATCTAAAGGATGCCGACATACACAATGTGTTGCGACTACTGGCCGATGTTGGACACGTCAATATCATAACGGCTGATAACGTTTCAGGATCCGTGACGATTCGGATGCGCAACGTGCCGTGGGATCAGGCGCTTGACGTCATTCTACAGGCAAAAAGTCTCGGCGTGATTCGGCAAGGCAATCTGATGCGAGTCGCGCCTTTGGCAGAACTAGAAAAAGAACGCGATATGGCGATTGCGCGCATGAAGCAAGAGACGCAACTTGCCCCGATCGAGACGCGCCTCATTCCAGTGTCGTATGCCACGGCAGCGGAAATCTCGCGCCGCGCTAAGGACCTGCTCTCTGAGCGAGGCAGCATTGCCGTTGATGACCGCACCAATGTCATGATTGTGCGTGATGTTGCGGGCAATCTTAACCAAGTGGAAGAGCTTACGCGGGCGCTCGACACCCAAACTCCGCAGGTGCTGGTCGAGGCGCGCATAGTCGAAGCCACCAGTCGCTATTCGCGCGACATCGGCATTCAGTGGGGTGGCGATACGTCTTTCTCGCCGGTTACTGCCAACCCAACCGGACTCGCGTTTCCCAACTCAATAGGCATAGTGGGTGGTGCCAGTGATAGCAATGCTCCCACTGCCGGCCTAAGCGCAACTCAAACGACCGTGTCGAATCCCAATTACGCTGTCAACTTGCCAGCAGCCGTTGGTACCGGGTCTGGTGGTGCCATTGGTTTCACATTCGGGTCGATCGACAACACCATCAATCTTGCCTTGCGATTGTCAGCCGCTGAATCCTCGGGTATGGTGCGAATTCTCAGTAGCCCGCGCGTGCTCACGCTCGATAATCGCGACGCGCGTATCGCCCAAGGAACCCTGATTCCTTTCTCTCAGGTGAGCGCGATGGGCGTGCAGACTACATTTCAGGAGGCCAAGCTCCAGTTGTTGGTGCGCCCTCACGTGACGGCTGACGGAAGTGTCAGTATGCACGTGAAGATCAATCGAGACGAACCTGACTATACGCAAACCTCATCGCGTGGCGATCCGACGATTCTAAAGCGTGAAGCTGAAACCGATCTGCTCGTGATGGACGGCCATACCGCCGTGATCGGTGGAATCTACACCCGCAATACCGGTCGCAACGTGGATCAGGTGCCTTTCTTTGGCGATATCCCAGTTCTCGGTCTGCTATTTCAGCGGCGTCGCGCGAGCGATTCGCGCGGCGAATTGGTCATTTTCCTGACTCCGCGCATTGTGAATCGCGCTGAAGCCTTGGGGCGGTAGCCGGATTGGGCACACCTGATTGACATCTTACTCTTAGTATCCCTGTTCCAGTCTTTCGTACGCTTGTTTCGCAAGCACGGACCGTTGGTGCAGGCTCAGGCAGGGCGGGCGAGTGTTGCCCGACGGGGCCGAGCGCTGAGGCCTTGCTCCACGGGAGTTGGGATGGCTGTAGCTTGCCTGAGTACCGCGCGAATGGCCCAGGCCTATGAAGCCAAGGTGGACGGGCAGGCCTACTTGCAGCTTTATTCCGTGCAGGGACTTTACGGTGCGCCGACGCTGAGTCGTCAGCGTCTTACCTACAATTTAGGGCTCGAGGTCGTGAACTTGGCGGGTTCGGCGTGGAACAACGAGCCGTGGGTGTCGGCACGGTTTCGAATCCGGATGGATAGCGATTATGGAATTAGTCCGGCGGAGCAGGACCCCAATAACTCAGATTATTTCGTGCCTGGCTTGAAGACAGCGCCGTTTGACGTCCTCTACGCCTACGTGGAAGGTGGGGGATGGTTACGCAATACCACCGGGTTTCGGGCAGGCCGCCAGTTGTTCTTCGACGAATTGGGATGGTGGTCACTCGACGGAGTGCGCGTTGCGTTCTCGCCGGGGCACTTGTTCGAACTCGCTGCTTATACTGGTTTCGAACAGCGCGGCGGGGTGCCACTGATGTCCACTGGACGCTACGAAGCAGGTGGCGTCTTCCGTGGAAGTCGCGACGGACTCGCTGCAAGCCAATGGCCGAGCTACTTGCAGTCAACAAGCTTGGCCCCTGCGGCGGGCGCTTCACTGGTGCTGCTGGCCATTCCGCGATTGCATGCGCGTTTCGACTATCGGCGTGTTTGGCAACGCGATCAAGTCGTAACCTCACCGTTTCTCGATGCCAATGGCAACCTAGCGACAACTTCCGTCTCGCGGGTTTCGACCGAGCGCGCAGGTCTGGGCCTCGGATACGATTTCGGGTCATCAACTGCTGCCGATGGCGCTGCCGTTTATGACGTCTATCGGAGCAAGTTGGCGGAACATCGCGCAACGGTGCAGACCCGTCCGCTCGAGCAACTGAAGTTCTCGCTGAGCTATCAGTATCGCCTGCCCACCTATGATGCGGACTCTATTTTCAATTGGTTCGGCGCGGTGGGTTCGACGCTCGTTCGTGCCCGCGTGGACCTGGATGTCAGACGTGATCTCAATCTTGGCGCAACGGCAGGGATCCGCTGGTATGGTGCGTTCTCCGCGACACAATCGACATCGACGAGCCAATCGCAGGGCGGACAACGTGATGGGATTGGAGGAGTGGATGCGACTTGGCACTCAGCGCAGAGCAC
>CAZCNI010000339.1:0-3198 GCA_964499765.1 uncultured Polyangiaceae bacterium | reverse complement strand
TGAGTACGCTTATCGACGTAGCTGTTGACGAGAATTTGCCCGCATATGGTTGCGTGGTTGAGACAGACGTCGGTAGCGTTGATGAGTCCATTGAGAGTCGGCTAGCTGCGCTACTGGATTCAATCTCCGGTAATGAGGAGGGGTAGTTGGATTTAAACGCAGCTCTAACCCGTTGTGCGACCGCGCCGATCCATCGACCACGCGGTGTCGTGCTGGAAGTCGTGGGTCTAATCGTGGAAGTCGGAGGATTGCGCGCCGCAGTGGGTGATACGTTAATCATCGAATCGGAGGTCAAAGATCCCGTAGAAATTGAGGTAATTGGGTTTCGTTCTGAGCGTTTGGTGACTACGCCGCTCGGGTCAATGTCGGGCGTTCGTCAAGGTGCCTCCGTACGACACACGCACCGAGGCGCATCCGTTGCAGTCTCGCCTCAACTGCTTGGCAGAGTTGTAGATGCGTTCGGAAGGCCAATCGACGGCGGGCCGCCCATTACGTCGACGGGCGAATACCCAGTCCACAGTCCACCGCCGCCTGCATTTCAGCGGCGGGCCATTGATACTCCGTTCTGTACGGGAATTCGTGCCATGGATGGATTGACTCCCCTCGGGATTGGGCAACGCGTCGGAATATTCTCGGGAGCGGGCGTCGGCAAGAGCACGCTGCTCGGCATGATATGCCGCTCGTCACAGGCAGATATCAACGTCGTCGGACTCATCGGAGAACGTGGACGCGAACTCAACGACTTCATTAGGAACTCTTTGGGCACTGAAGGTCTGAAGCGCTCCGTGATCGTAACAGCCACAAGTGACCAGCCACCGTTACTGCGCGCTCGCGGAGCGGAATCTGCAACGGCGATTGCGGAGTACTTTCGTGATCAGGGAAACAACGTCCTGCTGGTGATGGATTCCATCACGCGATTTGCAATGGCTACTCGTGAAGCGGCGCTTGCTGCCGGAGAACCGCCCGCCACAAAAGGATACCCGCCAAGCGTCTTTGCCGCATTGCCGCGCTTGCTCGAAAGAGCCGGCACGACCGGTGGCAAGGGTACAATTACGGCCCTTTACACGGTACTGGTTGAAGGCGACGATATGTCAGACCCGATCGCGGATGCTGTTCGAGGCATACTGGATGGCCATATCGTTATGTCGCGAGAACTGGCCGAAAAGGGACATTTCCCAGCCATCGACGTACTTCAGAGCCTATCGCGACTCGCGGTCGAAGTGGCGCCCCGTCACGTGCAAGCGAGCGCAGCGGTACTTCGTGAGTTACTCTCCGTTCATCGAGAGGCAGCGGACTTGATTCAGGTGGGTGCCTACCAGCAAGGGAGTGATCCGCGGGTAGAATTGGCACTCAAGCTGAACCCACGCATCAACGCCTTCTTGCGCCAGCGGACGGAAGAGCGAAGTCCCCTCGCCGATTCCTATACGCGACTTCAAGAGCTCGCCAAGCTGGCAGAAAGCGAAAACAAGCGATGACCCTTCGGCGCAAGAAGATGAAGAAGGTCCTGGAAATCAGGGAGCGTACTCTTCAAGACCGCGCAAGCGTACTTTCTCAGGCGCATGAAGGACGCGCAGCAGCTCAAGAACAGGCGTCGAGCGCGGTCACTCACCTTCAGCAAGCCGCAGAGTATCGCCAGCAGCTTGCAAATGGTGCCATCGACGTTGCGTCATGGATTGACGCGGAGCAGTGGCTCATACAGAAGAGCCGTCAGAACACTGTGGCTCAGACGCGCTTGCAGGGAGCTGAAGATTTGGTCGTACAGGCTTTTGGTGGAGTGATTGAGGCACGTTCAAACGTGAAGCGCATTGAGCTGCTTGATCGACGATTAGCAGACCAAGAAACGCGTCAACAAGACCGACTAGACCAGAAGGCAAGCGACGAACACGCGCAGCGCAAATTCACGATGCTGCGAAGGACGGAATCCGAATAGACGCCCTGCAGAATGCACGCACATGTCTTCGTCGCCCTCGGCTTCGAATGTCGAACACGAACAACAAGGTTGGTGTTCAGCAATGACACGAGCGACGAACATGGCCTGTTTTATCGGTGCCACATCGGCACCCACGCAACCGTGTGAGGCTACGGTCGTTCCGATTCTGAGACTTCGATGGTAGCTTGCATGGTCCTTGCACTATGGGCGCGTCGCCTATTCGAACCTACACGGTTAGCCACATTGCAACGAGTGACCTAGAATGTCGTGTAACGGCTCTGGACTTGGAGAAACGCTGCTGAAAAATCACATCTTCCAAGGTGAGGATTCTGCGGCATTAGGGAAGCGCAAAGAGGACGTGGAGAAGTGGGCCGCGTTGCTCGCTGCCGGCGCCGCGCAGGCTCAGGCCAGTCTTGTGGTTCCGGGGCATGCGCCAGAGGGTTGGCGGGGCAATGTCGAGGCCATGACGCCTGTTGCAGACAAAGAGCCCCTTACTGAACAGGTCAATGGGGACAACCGTCTTCAGGTTCAAAAGCCCATTACGACCGGCATTGAATTGGGGGAAAACAAGCTCCAGGTGCGCGTCAATATTGGGGAACTCGGCGAACTTGCCCTTATCGTCGAGCGCTCAGCCGACGGTGTCAAGGTTCAGATCAGTGCTCAGGACAGCCACGTTCTCGAAGCGCTGTCGTCGGAGCAAGACGCACTTACCTCGGCCTTGTCGGCGGTTGGCCATACAATAACTTCACTCGCTTTTGTCACTATGGACCGCATCGGCATCAAACTTGCTCAACCCAAAATTGGCCCTCATCCCAAGAAGCCCCAGCGGGCAAGCAAGAGAGCGGCAGACGGAACAGCTCAGTCAAAACGCAAGTCACGAAGGCTCAACGTAATTGGATGACCCACTATGGTAAGCTCTGTCAATAATAGTACAACAAGCACGAGCACGACCGCATCTACGAGCTTGGTAACCGGCGCCGATGCAACGCTAGACAAGACTGCTTTCCTAAAGCTTCTGGTTGAGCAGTTGAAGAACCAGGACCCGCTCCAGCCGCAAGATGACACCCAGTTCGTCGCTCAACTTGCACAGTTCTCGACCCTTGAGCAGTCGATGCAAACCAACACGGCGCTAAGCACGCTGACGAGTGTAATGCAGGGGCAGTCCAATGCCCAAACGACCTCACTTGTCGGAAAGACCGCAACACTCCAAGGCAAGACGGTTGCTCTCGACGGCAGCGGCACCGGCGCAACTGCAACGTTCTCATTGG
>CAZCNI010000338.1:0-3200 GCA_964499765.1 uncultured Polyangiaceae bacterium | reverse complement strand
AGCTTACGCCCACCTCCCCGCCCCAGCCGGTCAGGCCACCGCAATAACCATGAAGCGCCCCGTTGTCCCCGGAGCGATCGGGGGGAGCCTTGAATTCAAGCGTCTGCGAGCCCGTGTGATCGCTGACGATGTACCACCATACGAGATCGTACGCGGCGCGATTGTTCAAATCTTCGAAGTCATCGATAAGACCACCTTGCCGCAACTCGAAGGCATCGAGCCTGCCATTACCGCAGGCCATGGCCATGCAACACCAAGCTGCGGCCAAAATTCGTTTGCAGGCCGTCAATATGACCACCCTACTCCGAGTTCGGTGGTAAGCCACGGTCGACCGAGGTGCGCGACTTCCCCGAGATTCGAGTGCACGCTCACCGGTGGCAACGTTAGGCCTGGGTCGATCACGAACACCCCGAAGAAACGACCACTACGTAACGTGAGCCGCGCCCGCAACGCGAGCAACGTTACCTGAGTATTGTCGCTCTTGCCTAGAAACCCGGCGCCTCCCGTCGCCGTTTCCTGAAGCCACAACGAGCTCACGCCAAGTCCCAATGCGAAACCAATGTGCCTAGCCGACCTCGCGCCGAGCATCACGCGGCCACCAAATTCCTCTGACCGCAAAGAGTAGTGTCCCGCGCTCGTTTCGAATCGCGCCGGCAAAATACCTACGCGCGCACCAAGATCCAGAGCAATTGGTGATCCCAATTCTACGGCCGTGCCGAGACTCATCTGCAGCGGCATTGTGGCCGCGCTCGTAGGAATGACGGTTGAAACTCCGAGCCAGGGACTGAGCCACGGGCTGTAGGATGCGCGTACGGTTTGAACCTGTTCCGGTTTTCTTGGTCGTTGCGGCGCGGAAACGTCCATCGGAAACTTCAACGTCTCGGTTCGAAACAGTTCGACCACGCGCAGCGCAACGGCTCCCTCCGCAACGGCGCCGCGGGCTCCTGAACTATCGTCGCGCAACACGCGCTCACCATGTTCCGTCCAAACATACGCGGCGCCCGTGTTGCCTTCGCGTAGGACTGCCACGACCCCCAGCACGGCCTCCGGTGAGGCACTGTGAGCCACCTCCGCGAGCAGCTCGCCCGCGCTTGCGGCATGGCTCCACTGCCGGACGACCTGAAAGCCGTTTGCCGACAATTCCGCGATGACGACCTGGGTTCCTTCGGGCCATTCATCGGATCCGAGGTCGTTGGCGATGAGAACGACGACAGGGCGTTCGTCTGCGTACCCGCGAGCACAATGCAGCATTAGAAGCAGCCAGCAACCAAACGCCCGCCATTTCATTGAACGGACTGCACCAGTGAACGCGCCTGAGCTGCCTGCGCCCCGTCTGGATGGTACGTTAAATAATCCAGCGCTATCCGGCGTGCCTTTTCCCGCTGACCTTTGTTGAGCCATAGGCTCATGAGGTGGGCGCGTGCCAGCGCCGCCAGATCGCCGCGGGGTGACTCTGTGAGGAACGTCTCGAACCAATGAATGGCGATGTCCGGCCGGTGCTCGATGTCCAATCCCGAGCGTGCAAGGTAGAACGCCGCCAATGCGGCGCTGCGGCGACCCGCGAAGCGCTCGCGCAACTTCAATTGCGCCTGATGTGCCCGCGGAGTGTCCCCACTGTAGCGTGCTGCATTAGCCAACAAAAGCAGATCGTTCTCGCTAACCTCGTTGATGAGCGTATCGAACCCGAGCGTTTCGGCAAGGGCCAATGCCTCCGGGTACTTGCCTTGATTGGCCAATGTGCTCCACGTAGGCCCGGCCACTTCACTGCCCGACGCGTGAGCAGGCACGACGAGGTCTTTCGTTCGCGCGCCAGGTGGCGACGGTAATGTTGCGCTGAGCTCGGCAGGTGCCATAACCTCAGTCTCTGCTGAAGGTTTTGCGTGGTCCGTTGCGGCTCCGCGCTCCAGTGTCGTTCCAGCATCAAGCACGAGCCCGTCGTTCGGCAAATCACCTCCCGAGACTTTGACACGGCCCTCGCGCACCGCCACGCGCAGCTGGCGACGGTCGCAATCCCAATCAATCGTAAAACGAGTGCCCACAACCCGAATGCGATACGGACCTGCGACGAAGGTCCAGGTGATGCCGGTGTGCTTACGAATATTCGCCAGAATGTGGCCATCGTCTAAGGTCAAATCCGTGTTGTGGACCGACATGGGTGCCAGGCTTACACGCGTGTCTGGCTCCAATAGAACCTGACTGCCTTCGGAGAACTCGAGTGACTGCGGGCGGTTGGTCGCGGCCTCGATTACGCTAGGGCCGTACACCGTAGCGCCATTCCACGTCGCATGAACGGCTCGTTGAGTGTGTGACCAGCGAATCCCGCAGACGACCAGCACAATGGTCGCAACAGCGAATGCGAACGCTGTCCCGACGGCTCGCCGCATCGAGCCACGTTGCGGCTCGCCGAGACCGAGCTCAACGGATTGAATTAGGCGTTCGCGCTGCTTCATTCGTGTTGCCGCGCTGGGGCCTTCTCCCAGATCACTTGCGAGCCTCTTACCAAGTTGAATGCTGCGCCAAGTCACGCTTCCTCCTTGTCGTAGCCAAAGAGCTTGGAGAATTCCGGATGCTCGGCTGCCAATTTGCGAAACCGGCTGTTGACGGCGCCTAGCCGCCGTTTGGCGGTACGCAGCGAAAAGCCGCATAGATCTGCAACTTCATTTAACGTGTACCCCTCCACGAAGTGAAGAACGAATACGATTCGATCTTTTGCGGGTAGTCGACCGAGAAGTGTCTGAGCACACAGCAACAAATCGCGGATTTCCGAATCGCGTGTCAAGTCCGGGTGAAACTCGGCTAGCGTACGTTCTCGCAAAAATAAGCGCCGAACCTCGCGTCGGCGCAGCTCCTCGTAAACCGTATTGACGGTGGTTCTCTGGATCCAAGCAGCGAGGCGTGATGGGTCGCGGAGCCTTCCGACGTGCTCAATGACTTTGCAGAATACCTGCTGAACGAGATCATCGTGATCGGCGTCCGCCCCAAGTAAGCGCCAGACGAGACGATTGACGATCGGTGCGTATCGATCGTGGAGCTTGGCCGCCGCGGTTGAGGGATGGCGTAACAACAGCGCGACGAGCTCCGCGTCGCTAAGCCCGGCCGAAGCGTCAAGTGAGCGAGCGCGTGCGGTCCACGGACCGTTGACAACGACATTCGTCACTGGGTTCGACACAGGCATGGCTGATGTGTTCGTAGATTTGACG
>CAZCNI010000337.1:0-3205 GCA_964499765.1 uncultured Polyangiaceae bacterium | reverse complement strand
CATAGCAGTTCTGACGTTCAACTTTGTCTCATACGGAGCCAATCAAACCGAGATGCGATGGAATAGCACCGAAGTCTATCGCCGATTGGCAAGTGAGTGGCAGATCATTCAAAGCCATTGGTCACTCACCAAGCCGCGAAAATAGAACACTTTTTTCCCGTCGCGCTTCTGGGCTCAGTCCTCTTTGTCGTCTTCGGCGAGAAGTCGATAGAGAGCCTTGCGCGCGTCCTTGAGAATCTTCTTGGCAACTGCAACCTGAGCGGTGCTGCCCGAGCCAATCACCTGCCTTACCGCCGAGGCGACCTCGACGATCAACTCCCTGAACTCGCCCATCTGCTCTTGGACGTCGCCGCCCATCGATTCCCACGGAGCGGTCACCTCATCGGGATGGTCTTTTACATAGGCCTGGCCCTTATCGGTGAGTTGGTAGTTGCGGCCACTGCTGCCACTGCCGCCCGACATCACGCTGACCAAGCCCTCGTCTTCCAGTTGTTGGAAGGTGGGGTAGACCGAGCCCGAGCTCGGCCGCCATATACCGTTGCTGCGCTGCTCGAGTTCTTGCATGATCTGGTAACCGTTGCGCGGTTGCTCGGCGAGCAGCGCCAAGATCGCAGCGCGAATGTCGCCACGACGCGCGCGCGCGCCCGTCTGAAGGAAATGCCACCGTAAGTGGTGAAAGGGGTTGCCTCCGCGTCCGAAGCCAAAAGGACCCCCGCCCCCGCCTCCGTGCCCTCCCGGGCCATGTCCTCGCCCAGCCATCGCCCACTGCATCCTGTCGTCGCAGCCCTCATCGCGGGTTCGCTCTGAGAAATTCCGTTTAGTTCCGAACATATACATATTCCTTGTGTTGTGACGTGCGTACTGTCGCAGCATGTCTAGATAGGATTACGATATATCGCTATATAGATTCTGTCAACGCCGAGCTCAGCCAGTGGCTAAACTCAAGTTGTTTGGGCAGCTGAGCGGCCCAAATGTCCGACTGTGCAACGAATCATAGGGCAGCGAAGGAAACCAATGGCCCGCTCAGTGATTTCGACGCAGCTGTCTTGCTCGTTTCAGATCACCTGAGTTAGCCCGTTTTGGCGTAGCCCCTCATAGATGGTGATGGATACTGAATTGGACAGGTTGAGGCTTCGCACCGGGCCAGCCGTGGGAATGGCGAGCACTAGGTCGCTGCGTGATTCCAACAGTGCTTCGTCGAGACCCACACTCTCCTTGCCGAATATCAGTGCGTCGCCGGCTTCGAGTCGTTGGTCGTAGACGCTCTGACTTGCGCGTCCGCTGAATAGCCAGCTGATGGCGACTCGATGATGGTCCTGTTCGGCCATGGTCCTTGCCTCAGCCTCAGCCTCAACCAGGCTGTCATGGACATGAAGATCGACCAGTGGCCAATAGTCAAGTCCCGCGCGCCGAACGGCGTGTTCGTCAATACGAAAACCGAGCGGCTTGACCAGGTGCAGCACGCAGCCCGTGGCCGCGCATAGGCGCGCGATATTGCCCGTGTTCGGTGGTATTTCGGGCTGCACGAGTATCACGTGAAATGGCCGAGGTCGGCAGATCGAGCGCAGGCGTTGGTCCGCGGGTAGTAGCGATCTCATTGAAATTATGCGTGTTCTGGAACGGTTTGTTCCTCAGCGCCCGGGAAAACGGCAAGGTTTCTGGCCATGATAACGCGGATTCGTCGGGCTCCGGCCACCAGGTTCATGATAAGGATCAGGTCGCCTCGGTACACCGCGATTCCTAAGACGCGCCAACCCTCTGAAACGTACCCATGGACCCTGCGTTTACAGCACCAAGCTCTGGGATATCCACTCGATCCGAGTTGGGGTTGAGTGACACCGAAGGGTTCAAGCCTGAATTGTCGACCCGTTCGGGTCTCAAAACTGCGCTCGACCAGAAGAAACGCGTTGAACAAGAGGAACTCGGCAGCGACGTGTTGCGTCTGCGATGGCTCAGTCTCATTGGGGCCATCGCCTGGGTGGCGTTCGCTCTGCAAGATTGGATGGTCGCCAGCATTGGTGGCCGAGTACGACTGTCTTGGTACTGGGGCGTGCGTATCATTGGCTTGGTTCCGATTGGATTGGCATTTTGGCGATTGAGGAACCCACGCGGTTTCACTCGACGGTCGTTCCTGGCGTTGGATATCGGAATATTCTGCATCATTCAGGCAGGGATTGCGCTCATGTGTCTCGAGTACGGAGGCATCTCGAGTCGCTACGTTCTCGGGGTACTGGTCGCATTGATCGCTCGCACGTCAGCTTTGGCAGCCCCCTGGCAACGTGGAGTCGTGATTATTGGGGTGCCACTGAGTGTTTTTCCGCTTTTCATGCTGCTCAGTGCTCTGTTCGTGCCCGAGGTCAGTCAGCAGTTCGCCCAGAAGAACGATCTAAGCATATTCGTTCAGAACGTGTTTGTGAGTGCGGTGTCGGGTGCGATCTGCGTCTGGGGTGGGCATGGAGCTTGGGCCATCCGGCGACAGTTGTTTGAAGCAAGAAGCATTGGGAAATATCGTCTCAAGAAGATGATTGGACGCGGCGGAATGGGAGAGGTGTGGGAAGCCTACCATAGTGGGCTCCACTGCAATGTCGCACTCAAGATCCTCCGCCCCGATCAGGATGCCAACCCCGAAGTAGTTCAACGCTTCGAGCAAGAAGTCGCGGCCATGTGCCGCCTGACTCATCCAAATACCGTTAGAGTTTTCGACTACGGTGTGACCGAGGATGGGATCTGGTACTACGCCATGGAGCTGCTCGAAGGGCAGACGTTGCTGGAGCTCGTCAGTGGGAACAAGAGGCTCGCCGTTGGTCGAGCCCTTCACATTGCGCACCAGGTGGCGCGCGCGCTCGCAGAAGCTCACACCAATGGAATCGTACACCGCGATGTGAAGCCCGAGAATGTGTTCATTACCCAGGCCGGGGGTGAAACCGACTTCGTGAAGGTTCTCGACTTTGGTATTGCGAAGCTTTCGTGCGAAGCCGCGAGCACTTCCATCACGCGCACGGGCGCGATATTCGGAACCCCCACTTATATGTCGCCGGAGGCAGCCAAGGGCCTGCCCATGGACACGCGCTCCGACGTCTATGGTCTTGGAGCAGTCCTATACTGCTTACTTGCGGGTCATCCCCCATTCCAAAGCGCCAGCCCAACGGAGTTGCTCATGGCCCACGTTACAACTCCGCCCCCTCCGCTGCGCGAGATCCCGGAG
>CAZCNI010000336.1:0-3205 GCA_964499765.1 uncultured Polyangiaceae bacterium | reverse complement strand
GTGCCGCCAATAGACGACTGCGCGCCGCCGATGGCCGCGGGCCGCCCCGTTGGCGACGGATCGAGTTGGTGGGTTAGGGCAACCGCACTCCTGAGCAACGCGACCACTCTGTCCGCGGGGCCTCCGTTGAAGAAATCCTCGTTGCCCATGCTCCACGCGATGATGCTCGGGTGATTGCGATGGATGCGGATCATGTCCGTGAGACTGGCGAGAACGTTGTTGTCGAACGTGTCGTAGTCCGCGGAGGTGCTCGGGTAGGCGCCGTTGTAGGGCCACCCCCCGGAACCACCGAAGCCGCCCCAGAAGCAGTTCTCCGACCAGAAAAGGATGCCGAGCTGGTCACAAGCATCCGCGAATGCCGGCGCCTTCGGATAGTGCGAGCCGCGGATGAAGTTCATCCCCGCGTCCTTGACCATCTTGACGTCGCGGTAGAGAGCCGAGTCGGTCACGCCGTCACCCCAGCCCGCATGGTCCTGATGGACGTTGCCGCCTTGAATCCAGTAATGCGAGCCGTTCAGAGAAAAGCCTTGCGACGCCGACCAGCTGAACCAGCGGAACCCGAACGGCGTAACGAAGGTGTCGATGGTTCCCGTGCTGTCGGAAAGGTAGGAAAACGCCTGGTACATCGTCGGATGGTCCGGGTGCCATAGCGACGGGCTGCTGACGGCGGGCGTCGTCTGGTCGAACGTTACCGTGGCAGCCGCGGCGATCTGCTGTTGAGACGAAACGGTGGCGACCACCTTGCCGGTGTTATCCACGATGTCGGTCTTCAACGTGGCGCTGACGGCAGCTGTCCGATCGTTGCGCACCTCGGTCTTGATGTTGACCGTGCTCGATGAGCCCGAATTGGTCGCAAGCGTGGGCGTTGTGACCCAGGTGCCGTACCAGGCGACGTGCAGTGGGTCGGTGACGACGACATTCACGTCTCGATAAAGGCCGCCCTGGAACGTATGATCGCCCGTGAGGGGCGGGATTTGCGCATTCCAATTGTTGTTCAATCGCACGGCCACGACGTTGTCGCCGGTCTTGGCGGCGGACGTGATATCGATCGAAAACCCGTTGTAGCCGCCGATATGCTGGCCAACCTGCGTGCCGTTGACGTAGATCTGCGCTTGATCGAACGCTGCCTGGAACTCGAGAAATACGCTCATACCCGACCAGGACGACGGCACGGTAAAGTGCTTCCTGTACCAGCCGTAGCCGACGTAGAACTTCGTCGACGCGAAGTAGGGCAGACCGAACGAATGCGGCAGACCGATGTTGCCCCACGTGGAATCGTCGAAGGTGGTCGCCTGCGCGCCCGAGACATCGGCTCGTTTGAACTTCCACGCCTGGTTGAAGTTCTGAACGATGCGCGGCCCAGAACTTCCACCGCCCGTTGACGAACCGCCAGCGCCAACTCCGCCTGTGCCAGCCCCGCCTGCGCTGGAAGTCACGCCGCCGGTGTGAGACCCGCCGCTGCTGGGCGAAACGCCTCCCGTTGCGCTGGTGCCGGTGCGCCCGCCCGTTGCAGGCGGCGATCCACCAGCGTTCTGCACGCCACCTGTAGTGGATTTTCCGCCCGATCCTCCGCCGGCATTCGCTCCGCCCGTTTGAATTCCGCCAACACTCAGCGATCCTCCCGCCGTCGGTGTGTACCCGCCGGTACCGTTGGGGGGAGCTGATGTCGTGGTTCCACCCGCCGCAAGGTTACCACCCGAGCCAGGCGTGATGCCACTGCCTCCGTTGGAACTCGTGGAACCGCCGGCTCCGCCAGCGGCACTTGTTGCTCCTCCCAGACTTGAATTGGCGTCACCGCCTGAGCTGGAGCAAGCCCACAACGAGGCCGCTGCAACAGCGATAAATAGGATCTTCTTCATGGGGTGTTCCTTTTCGGAAGTATGGGCAAAGACAGAGACCGATTCGTCGGCTAAGGCGTCCTGGCGCACCGGAACCCGAAGGTGTAGAAGCGGTTTTCCGGATAGAAACCGTTGTTGCGGTACGGGGCCAAGAGCAGCGCCTCGTTCTTGTCGGTGAAGTTGCCGTCCCGGGGCGCTCGGCCAGATCCCGTCGCGGCGAGATTCGCACAGTCGGTGCAGGGGTTGATGTACGAGGCAAAATAGTCGAGAAGCCATTTCTGAAGATTTCCAACGAGATCGAGGTGTTCCCACTTGCCGGCTCCCCGCTGCGCGGTGCCGACCACCGCGATGTGCGTATTGTCCCCGCAGTTGGCGGGGTCGCCCACGCCATCCGGGTAGTAACACCCGTAGATTGCGTACTGATTGCTCGTCCCCGGCGCATCCGAGCCCCACGGATATTGGCGTTGCTCGGCACCGCCCGCCGCCGCATAAATGTGCTCGGCCTCGCTCGGAAGGAACCCTCCGTCCCAGATGCAGAAGGCGTAGGCTTCGTACCAATTCACGCAGTTCATCGGGAGCCTCTCGTTGTCGCCTGGGCTCCTCGTCCACGTGAAATAACCCGATTGGCACTCGAGATTGTCGTTCGTCATGGCAAGCTTGTTGGTGTACGAATCGAGCCAGCCGGGCTCGTAGGTCCCAGGTGTGCCGCTATCTGCGAGGCCCTTGCCGCCGTTGAGGTGCGTGTGCTTGCCCGATCCTACGTCTGGCGTGTATCCATCCCCCTGGTCCCAGGCTGTCACGAACTTGCGAAACCGCCCGACCGTCACGAGGTACTTGTCGAGACGATAGTCGCTCACGGTCGCTGGATCGGCTGTGTTCGTCGCGCCGCTGCCGTCGTTGGTGTAGGTTCGGTAGAAGGTACCGCCCGGGACAGAGGGGCTAGTGCAGCAACTCTCGCCGTTTTGCCCGCAGTCCGAAATGCCCGGCCCGCCTCCCTGACAGCTCAGTGGCTCGACGCCGGAGCCGCTGGACCCGCCAGTCTCTCCCGGGCTTCCGCCGGCTGCGGAACCACCCTGGCTGCTTCCACCCGACGAGGAAGTCGCTCCCCCTAAGCCAGACACGCCTGCGTTGGTTGTGATTCCTCCCGTCGCGCCGACTGCGCCCCCATTCCCGCCCCTGCCGCCGGTGGCCGCACCACCGCTTCCGCCCGTTGCGCCGGCATGGTCATTTCCTCCACAGGCTGTCGCCAGACAGATTGAACACAAGGAAAGCGCTGCACGTCTTAGCATCATGTTGCCTTCGTCCTAGTACAGGCCGAACTCGGCGATGGCGGGCGCATCCTTTGCCGAATCGACAACCAGCCTAAC
>CAZCNI010000335.1:0-3219 GCA_964499765.1 uncultured Polyangiaceae bacterium | reverse complement strand
CGCCATGCTGGTGTTGGCGCGATCGTAGGGCAGGCGCGCGGTCAGCGTGTAGCGTCAGGCGCTCCGGACAACTTTGACAAGAGTCAACTCGACCAAATTGTCGGGGACCTCGAGGAACTAGATCACGACGATGCCTACCGCGACATGGGTCGCAGCAAAGTCCGGAACATCGCTGGTTTGATTGGCGTTCAGTACTCGCGGCTCCCGGGGGAGTCGTGGTCACTGGGGGCTGGTTACGTGGTTGCGCGGCGGCCAGACGTCGTGGAAAGTCCCCTGGGATTCTTTCAGAAGTCCGACGACAAGGACAAGGAACAGGCCCGGGTCATCGTTGCAATACTGATTGCGCTTGGTGCGGCACTCATTGGAATTCTGTTTAGTATCTTGGAACACACTCGACCGCTGCTCTCGCTGCGTGCGGAGGCCATCAAGTTAGCCAAGGGCCAGATTGATCAGCTGCATCCCAGTCGATTCCGGGGAATTCTGCGCAAAATTGCCAGCGACCTGAACGACGGCATTGATCAGGTGGCTGCCAAAGGCGGCGTGCCGCGCAAAGCTGCGGATCTGTCGCAGGTTCTGGGTGACATCCCGGACCAACCACAAATGAGTGCGTTCGCATTTCCGGGCGATCCTGCCAGCAGTGCATCGGCCGTGTCTAATCCCATGGGCTCAAAGGCAATGGCTGCGGCTCCGCGCGTTCTGCCGCAGCCAACGTCGCTGCGCGGGGTGCCGAAGGCTGCTCCCGCGGCTGCTGCGGAAGGGTTGGGTGCGCTCGAGGCGCCAGTGAGAAGGCCTCCGCCGCCCAGAGCCCACGCGCAGGCGCAGGCGGCAGCAATGGCGGACGATCCAAAGCAGGAAACCTGGCGTGCGGTCTTTGAGGATTTCGTACGCATCAAGGAGCAATGCGGTGAAAGCGTTGAAGGCCTGACCTACGAGAAGTTCGAAGTCACCCTGCAGAAGAATGAGAGCTCGCTGATGAAGCATCATGCGGCAACGAGCGTGAAATTCTCGGTTTACGTCAAAGACGGCAAAGCCGCCCTCAAGGCCAGTCCAGTGCGTTAATGAGCCGGGCTGGACCTTGCGGGCCTTCTCAGGCCAGGAGAGCGCGTAGGATTCGCCGCGAACCGAGTATCTGCTATGGCTCTGCGGTATGACTGACTCCGAGCTCCACGATGTACTGGTGATTGGTTCTGGCCCAGCTGGTCTGACTGCGTCGATCTACGCGGCGCGTGCAAATCTTCGCCCGCTCTGCGTCGAAGGGTTTTGCGCGGGAGGTCTTATCCCCGGCGGTCAGTTGATGTTCACGACTGAAGTGGAAAACTTCCCAGGTTTCGCCCACGGTATCCAGGGCCAAGAGCTCATGGCCGTCATGCGTGAACAGGCAGAGCGGCAGGGCACCAGTTTCATCACTTCGGATGTGCAGAAGGTGGACTTCTCTCAGCGCCCCTTCTCGGTTTGGGTTGGGGAGGGCGAGGACATTTTGCACCGCACCAAGGCGGTTATTATCGCAACTGGGGCGCGCGCCAACTACTTGGGGCTGCCGAACGAGCAAGCCTTGAAGAACCGCGGGGTGAGCGCCTGTGCGGTCTGTGATGGTGCCCTATTTCGCAATCAAGACGTGGCCGTCGTCGGCGGTGGAGATACCGCAATGGAGGAGGCCGTCTACCTTGCAGGTCTGTGCCGTAGCGTGACACTACTGCATCGGCGCGATGAGTTTAGGGCCAGCAAGTCGATGCAGCAGCGTGTGGAAGGAAATCCAAAGATACGCATTCTGCGCAGCCATGCAGTTACGGACGTATTGGACGTGGCCCAGGGCAGCGTTAGCGCGATCGAAGTAAAAAACCTCAAGACTCAGCAAGCAGAGCGTATCAACGTGAACGCGCTATTCGTCGCCATTGGCCACACGCCGATGACAGACCTTTTCCGCGGTCAAGTCGATTTGCAGCCGAAAGGCTACATCAAGGTCGAGCCCGGTTCGACCCGCACCAATGTGCCCGGCGTATTTGCGGCGGGCGATTGCGCTGACTGGGTCTACCGACAAGCCGTTACGGCCGCGGGCACCGGGTGCATGGCAGCGCTCGATGCTGAACGCTGGCTATCTGCGGGTGGAGGCCACGGCACGTGACAGAAACGTCCGAGGACACCGCGCTGCATGCAGACTTCTTGGAGTGGCTGAGCTGCTTCCGAGAATACGTGCTGTTTCAAGCGAGCAGTGGTGCGACGGGGTTACCCCGTGACCCTGCAGCACAAGTTGTTGCGGCGAGCAATGTCCCGGCGCTCACCGAGCCGCCCGCCAGTTTTAAGCCACCGGCGCCAGAACCCATTATCGCTGGTGTGCCCTCACTTCCCGACCTTGTCCCGCAACGCCTGGCGGTTGCTGCGAGCGTAGCGCCGGTACCACTAGCTCCGGAAGAAATTTCAGCGCGCTTGGCGGTGTTGCAGCAGCGAGTGGCGGGGTGCACCCAATGCCGACTGCATGAGACGCGGACGCAGACCGTGTTTGCTCGCGGCACCAGGAAGAGCGGGATCTGTTTCGTGGGCGAGGGCCCGGGCGCTGACGAAGATGAGCAAGGTTTGCCATTCGTAGGCAAAGCTGGGCAATTGCTCGATCGAATGATCGCGGCAATGGGTCTTGCTCGTGACGATGTTTACGTATGCAATATCGTCAAGTGTCGTCCGCCGGAGAACCGCAAGCCGCAGCCTGACGAGGCGCAAGCCTGTCGACCGTACTTGCAGGAACAGCTAGACCTGCTGAAGCCTGACGTGATCGTCGCACTGGGAGCTACCGCAGTGGAAGGACTGCTCGGAATTTCCGAGGGAATTACTCGAATGCGCGGCAAATGGAAACTGTTTCAAGGACAGACGGCGGTCATGCCCACATTTCACCCCGCATACTTGCTCAGAAATCCAAGTGCCAAACACGCGGTTTGGGACGACATGTGCGAGGTCTTGCGCCACCTAGGCCTTCCGGTGCCTGGCAAAACCAAGTAATCCAACGAACCTGAGTCATTGCCTGATTTGAATTGCACTCGGCAGCATTTCAAAACTCACAGGGAGGTGGTCCTCCGACCATTCCGCTGCGTCATCGGAAGGACGGAAGCGTTTGATTTCAAAATATCTGCCCTACCGATCTTCTGATCTTCCTGTGACGCCGAGGAATGGTCGGAGGACCATGCCAATATTTCAGGGATGAACCTTGGCGCTGTTTCATGGTTCAGCGTG
>CAZCNI010000334.1:0-3227 GCA_964499765.1 uncultured Polyangiaceae bacterium | reverse complement strand
TGCATTGCTCGGAGGCAAGTTACTCGGCTCGAGTCTACTGGGCTTGCGAAATCCCAGAGTCAATCATTCCCTATTGGGTCTTCTTGGTGGATATATCCAAGAGTTGCTCGTTGCAAATGCCTTCCTCGTAGGTGCTCTGATTGTGAAGGGGCCATGGGCAAGGGATGTCCTGGAACTAGTGAAAGACCTAGCGAAAAGGCAGTCACCTGCCGGAATCAATGCCGTCGAGCCAAGCTATGCTAGCGGTGCAATTCTCATCGTGCGAGTTGCGGTCATTGCTCCGCTGTTCTTGCTCGTTGCGCTTCTGTCGGCAGAACGTGGGATCGAGCGTTTCTTCGTGCTAGGCGCGATTGCGTGTCTGCTGACAATTGCCATTGTGGGCGTCAGCGCGGCGACAGGGCTAATGGCGATCTATGTTCGTCGAACAGTGCGCAAACACGCCGTGTGGACCTGGGTTGGGCTTTGGGTAATTCCCGAGCTATTTCGCTACGTGATGCCGGGCGTGCCGACGTTTCGCTCGTTAATCGTTGAAACGCTGAAGTGGGCGAGCCTGGACTGGGGGTTTCATTGAGTCACTTGGAAATCAAGGGGCTAACAGGACAAGGGTGGGCCATCGGCGAAGTTCACCTCACTGAAGGTTATTGGGTTCTGCTCGTTCAAGACCAGCAAGTAGCCGAAGAACTTGCCCGACAATTGGTAGGCATCTCTGCGCCGAAAAAGGGCGGCGTCCTGCTCAATGGGAAGTCACCTTACCGCAATCCCGCAACGCGAACGGCCTGCGCCAGCGTACTCACCAGCGAGTCAAGCCTACTAGCGAGGACAGTGGGCGAGTCGGTTGCGCTGAGTTCAGAGGTTCCCGCCGCGATGGGACCACCATTCCTCCGCGTCCCGAGTGATACGCAGGAGTCGCTGGCACTCCTCGGGTTGGAGCAACTGAGGGACCGCACATCTGCTTCTCTTTCGCCCGCCGAGCGTCGTCAAGTGGCATTCGCCATCGCAATGGCTCAAAAGTCCGTCGAGCTGTCCGTGTACTGTGAGCCCCGGCTGGATCTCTCGACCGCCCAGCGATCGGCGCTTCAAGTGCACATGAGTGAGCTCGCGGTGAGTAGCTGTGTGCTCTGCATCACATCGAGCCTGCACGACGCGCGTCAGCTTGGAGGGCCGCATGCACGGTTGACGCGCAGCAACTGGGTCTGGCTGGACACCGGCGAAAATTCGACTCCAACGTTTCAACTCGTTGTTGAAGGCACCGGCCTGTGCCCGGTTGCGGCGGACCTTGCCGTCCACGCAAGCGTTGTCGCGATGAGCGTGCACAATTGTGGCGACGACTGCCAGTTGCTGCAGGTTCACGTCCGGACCCTGAATGACATCACGACGCAGATTGCGCGCGTTGCCCGCCGGGTCCATGGCAGAGTCACTCGGCTCTACGTTGACGAGTCCGACCGCCATCTGGCCTCGACGGCGAACCCATATCGCACCTCGCACGACACGCCTCGGACTAGCTCCGTTCCAAGATTTAGCCAACATTGCAACCTCGTGCGAATTGCATTGAGTCGACAGTGCTACTTGTTGGCGACGAGCCTAGCGAGCACGGCAGGAGCGGTGCTTGTCCTTGGCGAGCCTGTTTTGGCTGGCATCTATACTGCAGCCCAATTGCAGTTCGATGCTCTCGGCGCAGTGCAGAAGTCACTTTCCTTCTCGATTACGGGCGTTGTGCCGCTCGGCTCGTTGTTTGCGTCGCGCCTACTCACGTCAGAGCCGGGGGTTGGCAGCTTAATCGAGCCACTTACCCGATTTGGCGCCAGTCGAAGGTGTTTGGTCTCTATCAACTGGGTATTGCTCAGTCTGTTCTCTGCAGCAATTGCGGGCGCGTCAGCCGCCCTCGTAATGCTTATGACACGTAACGTCGTCTGGTCGGAACTCAGTGTTGCCGTATGGATTGCAGCGTGTAGTGGTGCCACCTATACCGGAATCTTTGTCGCGCTCGCCCACCTGCGGCGCACTTGGGTTCAATGGTCATTCCTTGTCGCGGATTACATATTGGGGGGAGAAGCACTAGGCATTTCCTCTGTCTTTCCCCACGCGCACCTACTAAATTTGCTAGGTGCACCCTGGGCACAGGAATTGCGGCAACCCGTGTCTTTCATTTTTTTAGGCGCGCTGCTTGTTCTGGCCTTCGGGCTGACGCTGCTTCGCACTGAGAATTAGACCGTTCACAAATTGGCCTAGGTCCAAATGGTGCGCTAGCGTCTGAGCTGTGCGGGGAGTTTGCATCAACCTTACAGATTCAGTCACGTTGCGTAAGCTCATCGATTCCGGCGCTGAAGATCGTGACCTTGGACCCTGTGATACGCCTGACGTTAGAGATGGTGAGTGGCTCACTGTCGACGTCAATGTTGCGGGCGATTCAGTAACGCTGCCAGTTCGCGCGAGAGAGATGGGAGATGGCGTTCGATTGACCCTCTCCGATCGCGATTGGGAGCGATTGAGCTGCTTCGCGAGGCGGTGCACATGTGCGTCTCACGCGAAGGATCGACCAAGCGGCGTTCCTGTTCCTTCACAGGGCAAGATACTCATCGTATCCGCTGAAACGGCAGTTCGTGAAGTCGTGGCAACGACGTTGCGATGCGCTGGGTTCTCCACGGCAGTCGCCGCATCAGCCGAAGAGGCCATCCACACGCTTCAGGTCCAGACATTTGATCTGCTCGTCGTAGACACTCAGCTGCCCGATGCGCCGTCCGCTGCGCTCATGCAGCGCTTGGCTGAACTTCCCGTAGAGCGTCGTCCCGGTACCCTCATACTAGCGTCGGGGCCTTCGAAGGCGGACGCAGCTGAGGTTCAACAGACCGGAGCCGATGACTTTCTCGTTGCGCCATTTCGTCATCAAGAACTGGTTGCAAGGATTCTCTGCGTGTTGCAGTCCATTGCGCGCGGTCGCCCGCTTAGCGGCGCCGCTTAGCCGACCACCGAAGACGTTGCGGTTCGAAGCCGCCGGGTAGTGAACCGGACCGGAACGTGTTTTGTGTACTTCATGTACCTGAGGAACGGAAGCGCTGCGACGGACGTGCTCGGTCCTCGCGTGAGCGCGGAAGCGCCGAAGGCGGCCAAGTACACGAAGTTATCGACGAGGATCTCCTGCCGTCCGCACTATCAGAACACTGTGTAAGGTTACTACTGTTGCTCGCGGAATGCATCTGCGGGGCGCAGTAGTGCCGCGTATCGCGCCG
>CAZCNI010000333.1:0-3240 GCA_964499765.1 uncultured Polyangiaceae bacterium | reverse complement strand
CTGTGCCCTCATCCGAGTCGCGCCGCCGATACACGATTGCCATCAATGCGGGCACCAACACGAGAGAAAGTGGAATTGAAACAATGAGTCCGAACACGTTGACCCAACCAAAAGCAGACCAGAGCGGTCCGCCTTTGAGCGTGAGGGGCAGAAGGCCGAGCACGGCGGTAAGCGCAGTCAAAACCACCGGGCGAATGCGATCCGTGCCTGCTTGCTGAATCGCGGCTTTCACTGGCGCTCCGCGTCGAATGAGCTCAAGGGCGCGGTCCACGAAGTAGATCTTGTGGTTTACGAACACACCAATCAGCGCCACGGTACCCAGGAAGGCCATGAACCCAAATGGGTTTCCGGTGAACGCAAGACCAGGCAAAACACCGATGAGCACAAAGGGAACAGCGCACACGATAATGAGCATTAGCCGAAAGCTGTCGAACAGCAGCAGGAGCAGCACCGCAATTACAATCAGTGCAAACACGGCTGCTAGTCCCAGCTTGGCAAAGCTGTTCTCCGTCTCCTCCTGTTGCCCAGCAAAGGTGTAGCCATAGCCGGGTTTCCAGTCGTAGTGCTCGAGGGTACTGCGTACTGCCGCGACCACGCGCGATGCCAGAGCAGCACCTGCGAGCTCGCTCGTGACTTCGACGACTCGACGGCTGTTTCTCCGATGAAGTTCGGCATAGGTCTGAGTCTGAACCACGTGTGCGATCGAGAAAAGTGGTATCGCTGTACCCACCGCAGTGGCAAGGCGCACCTGCTCGAGGTCAGCGAGCGCTTCACCGGAGACGGGTGCATTGTTCAGCACGACTTGCTTGGTGTCACGGTCGTCGCGGAATTCCCAGAGCTTGTCCTCACCGTAAAGCCAGCGAAGCGTTCCCGCCACCTGTGCGGAAGTAACCCCGTAGCGCAAAGCCCGATCAGCATCGAGCTCGACCCTTGACACTGGCACGGTCTCCGAGAGGTTGTCTCGCACGTCAATGGTGCCTGGTTGCGCTCGCAGCAGTCCCTTAATCTGCTCGGCATAGGTACGCAGCGATTCGTAGTCGTCACCGAAGACACGGATCGCGATTGGGTGCAGCACCGGTGGTCCAGTGTAGAGTTCCTCGACGTGAGTACGCAATCCGGCGAAACCTGCTAGGACATGCTCGATTTGCCGAGATGCATCTTGGGACGAGATCTCGGGCGCCGTGCGCACGAGCACATCTCCGATGTCCGAACTCGAAAACGGTGTGCCTCTTCCTAGGAAGATCGGTGGGTAACCGGCGCCAATGACCGCTGAGGTTTCGCGTACCACGGACTGTTGTCGAATCGCCTTGACGACGTGCGAAACGGTCTCTGACGTGACATCGATGCGCGTGCCCTTAGGCAATTCGATACGCACGAAAAGCAGCGGCTTGTCTGCCTTGGGAAAGAACTGCAGACCAATCCTGGGGAATAGGCAAAGCGACGCACCGAGCAGCGCGAGTGACGCCAAGACGACTAGCCAAGGACGATTGACGATAGTGGGCGACATGCGCGCGTACAGCGCTTTTAGCGGCCGAAACAGCCAATTGCGTTCGTGTTGCGCGTCGTCGCCGCGGTCGAGCGAGAGGTGAAATGTTTCAGTGTCGGCAATCGCCGGCGTCTTCGAGCGACTACGAATGAGCTTGAGTGACAGCCAAGGAGTTAGCACCTGCGCTATTACGACGGAAGTTACCAGCGCCAGTACCACCGCTGTTGGCAGACCGATGATAAACTTGCCGAGGTCACCGCCCATGAAGAAAAACGGCAAGAACGAAGCGCAAGCCACCGCGGTCGTGACGTTGTTGGCCCAGAATACGCGGCCCGTCCCAAGGATGGCGGCACGCCAGGCAGACAGGCCCCGGTCGCGCAGCAACTGGATCGACTCGGTCACTACCACTGCGTCATCAACCAGCAGCCCGAGAGCAACGATGAGGCCGGCAATTGACACCTGCTCCAGTGCAAACCCGAAAGAAAATAGCCCAACGAGAGCCCCGCCGATAGAAAGCGGGATTGCTACCGCAACCACGGTTGCCGAACGCAACCCGAGTCCCAGTGTGACAACAGCCATTACCAGCAAAATGCCTTCAAGCAGGCTTTCCATGAAGTTTTGCAGGTTACGCGCGACCCATTCCGGCTGATCGTAAGCAAAGCGCACTCGAACACCGTCTACCTGGCGTTTCTCGAAAGCCTGAACCGTGGTGCGAATGAGTTTGCCAAGTATGGTTGCATTGGCACTATCGCGAAACCGAACCTCGATACCAACCGCGGGCTGGCTGTCGTGCAAGAACCGCTCGTGCATGACCAACGGTTGGTCTTCGACAGCTGCCACATCGTCGAGCAGCACGGTGCGCATCTGACCGCATTGGTCACGACTAGCGCCGACGGGCAGGCGAGCAATCGCTGCCGCTGTACGGGGCTCGTGTTCGACCTCCAGCATGGTCACGAGATTGCCCGCATCAATATCACCCGCCGGCGCGCGGACGCTATTTTGCCGCAAGCGCGCAACCACGGCATCGGTAGTCAGGCCGTGATGCGCGAGACGTACGGGGTCGAATGTAACGCGCACCGATTCAAAGCGTTGGCCCCGCAACTTTACGGTCGAAACCCCAGGTAGTGCCAAGAGCTCGTCTTTGAGGCGTTTTGCCGCATCCGTCAGTAACGACTCGCTTCGAAAGCCAGTGACCGCCAGTACCACTTGAGCCGTGAATGCGGTGGTGAACTTTTCCACCATCGGGTCACGAACTTCTGTCGGGAGGTCCGCTTTCTTGCTCAAAATATGCCCACGAATTTGCTCAGCCGTGGCATCCATATTGGTGCCGTACTCGAACTTGAGTATGAATGTGGCCGAGTTCGGCCGCGCTGTGGTCTCGATTGATTTTAGCCCTTCGAGGCCATTCAATTCCGGCTCGAGTAGGCGAATCACTTGCGACTCGATGTCTTCTGGCGATGCACCGGGGTAGAGCATGACAACGGACGCACCCGGCGAGTCAATCCGCGCATCTTCCAGACGCGGGATGCTCTGCCACGCAAGTACGGCTAGTCCGATGATGCCGAGACACGCTACAAACACCACACGCCAGGCGCGGATCGATACTTGCGAGACGCGTTCCTTGAATCTGAACCCCGTGTCGAGGGCCCGCCGTGCCTCAGCCATGCGGCACCGCGGCCTTGGGCAACACACGCACGCCTTCACCGTCGTCGATAAAGTAGGCGCCTTCAGCCACGATTCGCTCGCCGCTGGTG
>CAZCNI010000332.1:0-3241 GCA_964499765.1 uncultured Polyangiaceae bacterium | reverse complement strand
TTGAGGTAGCCATTTCGATCAGTCCTTCAAGTATCGTCCGCAGATCACGAATACTGACGCTCTCTCTCAGAAGGTTGCGAAGTACTTTGATGACTTCACCAAGACTAAGTGCGCTCGGCATGAGCTCCTCGACTAGCTTGGGTGTTTGCTTGGAGAAGACATCGAAAAGGTGCTGCAATTCGCCACGACCGAGAATGTTGTGTGCGTTGTTGCGAACCACTTCCGCCAAATGCGTAGCAACGACCGTTGCGTGGTCGACTACCGTATAGCCCAACGCCTGAGCAAGGTCCCGATCACGACCCAGTATCCAGCGAGCGGGCGTCCCGAAGGCTGGGTCTGTAGTTGCTTCTCCGTCAATCGGAGGTGCCGAACCGCTCGCGTCCATAGCTAGCAATCTCCCGGAACGAGTCAGGCCTTTTGCTATTTCCGTGCCCAGCAATAGGAAACGATATGCACCTGGCTCAAGGTGCAGATTGTCCCGGATGTGCACGGGAGGCATGACGATGCCGAGGTCCAGAGCCAGCTGTTTACGAAGGGAGGCAATTCGATCCACGAGCGTGCCGCCCGCCTGAGGGTCAACCGCGTGCACGAGTTGATATCCGACCTCCAGAGCAAGGACATCGAGCGGCAAGGCAGTCTCAATGTCTTCTGGGCTGCCTGGTTTCGGACTCGCATCGATGGGCACGGTAGGTGCCTCCGTAGTTTCTTTCTTTGATTCGGCTATGTAGCGAAGACTGAAGACCAAGACGCCTGCCAGAACCAAAAACGGGAGGGCAGGCATACCTGGCAGTGTGGCCATCAGTACCATGAATCCAGCCGTGGCCCCTACGGCGCGCTTGTTCCCGAATAGCTGTACCCGAACAGCTCGTCCCAGTTGGTCACCTGTTGCTGAACGCGTTACCACAACGCCGGCCGCAGTGGAGATGAGGAGCGATGGGATTTGGGCCACTAAAGCATCCCCCACGGAAAGGATCGTGAAGGTGGCAGCCGCATTGGCGAGGTCCATTCCGTTGGAAAGGCCAATCAGAAGACCGCCGACGAGATTGATCGCCGTGATGAGCAGTCCCGCGATCGCATCCCCTTTCACGAACTTGCTGGCGCCATCCATGGCTCCGAAGAAATCCGCCTCGCGTTCGACATTTCTGCGTCGGTCTCTCGCAACCTCACTGGAGATGATGCCTGCGTTCAGGTCGGCGTCTACCGCCATTTGCTTACCTGGCATGCCATCCAAAGCGAACCTTGCAGCTACCTCGGCAACACGGCCAGAGCCTTTGGTAATGACCACGAAATTGATGACTACTAGAATCAGGAACACGACAAGGCCAACGACAATATTGCCTTCAACGACGAGTCGTCCGAATGCCTCGATGACATGTCCTGCAGCCCCATGCCCCTTGTGGCCGTTGAGCAGAATGAGTCTTGTCGTCGCAACGTTCAGGCTAAGGCGCATCAGCGTCGCTGCCAAAATCACAGCCGGAAAAGCGCTGAACTGCAGCGGCGACTCCATGAACAGCCCAATGAGGAAAACGCCGATCGATATGGCAAGACTAATGGCCAGCATTCCATCTATGAGGAATGCCGGCATCGGAAGCACCATCATCAGGACGATACCCACGAAGCCAAGCGGGACGATCAGGTCCTGCATGCTGTTGAGCTTCGGGCCATCCACTCGATCACTGGACACGTGACCTGCGAATGCCAGATACGTGCCACGGCTGGGACCAACGATTGGAGTAATCCAGATGCAGTCTCTTGGTCGGTCGAGCCCAATTTGCAGGGCATGGGCGCACTTGGGCTCGGAAGTCGAACCAAGACTGCGTCTGCGAGTGGGTGTCAGGTGTCATGAGTTCGACACAGCGTCAAACAACGCGGCATCTTGGAATCAACTGACCACGTGGAAAAACGGTGCCCAACCAGGCCGCAAACCAGGATAGGAGTCGAGTGCAGACCTAGCCACGCCAGTGACTTCGCTTCATTCGATAGACGAACGCAAGTACTTGTGCGACGGCCTGATACAGGTCCACTGGGATCATCTTACCGACGCGCGCCCTATCTGCGAGAGCCCATGCTAGTGGCCGATTCTCCACGATCGCGATGCCGTTTTCTTCGGCAATCTTGCGGATGAACAAGGCCACTTCGTCGTAGCCTTTCACCATAACGACGGGGGCTCCCTCGGAAGACCGGTATCGCAAAGCTACCGAAACGTGCGTCGGATTGGCCACGATTACGTCCGAACGACGAACCTCTTTTGCAATGCCTCGCTTGGCCAATTCTCTGGCTCGCAGGCGAATCTTGGCGCGAACTCTGGGGTCGCCTTCTTGCTGCCGCAGTTCTTCTTTTAGCTCTTGGCGACTCATCATCAGTTCGCCGCGTAGCCGTCTCCAGCTCACGCCGTAATCAAGTGCTGAAAGGACAGCTAGTGCCACTACGCAACCAACTGCAATGCGCATTATCAAATGGCCAATAAATAGAAGTCCCGAGGATAGCTCAGTTCGCGATACTCGTGCCAAACCAGTGAATTCCGACTTGATCACCCAATAGGCTACCGCTGCCACCGCTGCCACGCGCAGCAAGGCCATAATCGCGTTGATGCTTCCCTGTTTGAACGAAAACAGCTGCATGATTTTGCCCATCGGGTCCAACCGACTCCATTTGGGAGCAGCCAATTCAAGGCGAGGCCTGAATCCAGCTTCAAGTAGACCGATGGCGATTCCACCGAGCGCAGCGGCGAACGCAATAGGGATCGTGACGGTTGCCAGCCCAATCGCGAACTCTTTGAAGATTCGACCGGGTTCAGCAGCGCTAACATGCTGTGGATTGTGAAAGCAACGAACAGCGAACGTACGCACGACGCCCAACATTGCAGGGCCTGATGACAGCAGGACCAGAAGGACGGCGGCGGTAGCTGCCACAGCGCCGCCGTCGCGACTTCGGGCCATCTGACCTTCGTCGCGAGCTCGCTGGCGTTTTTCTGGAGTTGGCTCCTCAGTCTTCTCGGAGAGGTCGTCCTGGGAGCTCATCGAATTGCCCCCAGATCAACGAAAAGTTGCTCCAAGTGCGACGAAACTTTCGAGTGCTCGACTACGAATCCCCTTGAGATATCGGGTAGCACCAGAATCAGTGTGGCAAGCCCCACGACGGTGGCTACCGCGAACCCAACGCTAAATATCTGCAGTTGTGGGGCGGCGCGCGACACGAACGCAAGTGTAATCTGGACGACAAATAGTATCGCCAACATAGG
>CAZCNI010000331.1:0-3259 GCA_964499765.1 uncultured Polyangiaceae bacterium | reverse complement strand
GCGCGTGATGTTTGGCTGCTGCTCGATCTCGGCTAGCAGCGCCGAGAGCCCGGTCTCTTCGAGGTCCCGGTAGGGTGCGCGACTCGGCAGCAGGCGGGTGGTTTTGCGCAACCAACCCCCGATTTCTGGCTGTTTTTCCACCAGCGTCACTGCATAGTCCGCACGCGCCGCAACCAAAGCCGCGGCAATTCCCGTGGGGCCCGCGCCAACGATGAGGATGCGACGCGCAACTTCGAGCAGTTCCGGCACCGGCAGATCCGATTTCGCCGCACGCACCAGCCCCATGCGCAGGTAGTCCTGAGCAATTGCCTGGGTCTCTTCTTGATTGGGCTCGTGACTCCAGGCTGCGAACTCGCGCAAGGCCACGCGCTCGACCGCATTGGCGTCGGCACCCACTGCCAGCGGCACGAAGCGACTCGAACAAGCTGCCAACACAAGCGACTTGCCTTCCACCGCTGTGCACTCACGAATACACGCCTGGCCCTGGTCATTGCACAAGCAGGGCACGGCCTGCACTTGGGTAACGCCGGTTTGTTCTTTGGCGGTACGAACCAGCGCAGCTACGTCTACCGACAACGCGATATCGCAACCTTCGCAGATGAGTACAGTGATGTCGTTCATTGCTCATCTAACTCCGGATTGTCGCCAGGGCCCGGGCCACCGCACTTGTTGCATCACGCACGGCCGAGGCAACGTCGGTTGGCTGCTTGGCGCAACCGGCTGCGAACTGACTACGCCGAGGAGTGGTGATCTTGCAACCGATGCTCGGCGTCATCGAGGGACCATCCGTCAAGAACCCATTGGTGTCGCGCTCGAGGCTCATGCAAGCCGACGCATTGCTCTGTTCGGGCACCATGCCCGTGGCAAGAACGACCAGGTCAACCGGTTCGGTTGCGCGTCGATTGGCGGCCATATTCTCGAACTCGAGCAGTGGCTTTCCGGTGACGACACTGATCTTGGCAACCTTGCCGGGAACGAAAGTCGTCTTTGGGTCTTCATCCGTGCCAGCAAGGAATCGTTCGTAATTGCCGGTTGCGCGCCGGTCGATGTAATGAATCGTCACTACCGCGTCAGGACAAGCCGCGCGCACATAGCGAGCCTGTTTGGCCGAGGCAAGACAACACACACCCGAGCAATACTCCAAGTGATTGGTGTCGCGAGAACCCGCGCACTGCACGAACGCAACGCGTTTTGGTTCGCGCCCATCGGATGGACACTGGATACGACCGCCCGTTGGACCCTGGGGCGATGCCAGCCGTTCCATCATCATGTTCGTGATGATGTCCGGGTGCGCGCCAAAACCGAGATCTTTGAGTGCAGTCGGTTCATACGGTCGCCACCCTGTCGTCCAGATCACGGCATCGACTTCGAGCTCGAAATCGCGCGCTGACATCGAGAGGTTGATGGCGTTAGCCGTGCAAGCCTTCACGCACCGGCCACAGCTTTCACCGGTACATACGCTGGAATCAATGGCGTAAAGAGTGGGATGCGCCGTCGGATGCGGCAGATAAATGGCTGCGGTCTCGTCCATGCCAAAGTTGACCGCGTTCGGTCGCTTCACTGGGCAGACCTTGGTGCAGGCGCCACAAGCCGAGCACTGGTCATTCACGAACCGCGGCAGCTGCCGCAATTGCACGCGCAGTCCGCGATCAAGCTGGGTGATCTCCCGCACCTCGGTCAGCGTGTGACACGCAAGCCGATTGCGCGCGCGCAATCGCCGCAGGTTCAACTCCAGGCCACAGAGCGGCGGGCAGAGTTTGGGAAAATACTGATGTAGTTGCGCCACTCGGCCCCCGAAGTGCGCCGCGTGCTCGACCAACACCACTTCGCACCCGGCTTCGGCAGCTTCAATCGCGGCAGATAAACCGGCGATACCCCCGCCGACGACCAAAATGCGTCCGCGGGGACTCTCGGATGACGGTCGACTCGCTGTCATGCGCTTTCGTTACTCGTCAGATACTTCACGGGGCGCTTGATCATGGTCCATGCGCCCGTGTTCGGATCGCGCTTGCAATTGCAGAAGGCGAGCCAGTTCTCTTGATCCATGCTGGGCTTATCCGTGCGCAGATAGTACCCGGGCCAACGGGTTTCTTCCCGGAACAAGATGGACCTGACGTGGGATTCGGCTTGATTGAGCCGATGCATGTTCTCCCAGCATCGCATCAGTTCATTCAGACTCTCGGCCGCCAGTTTGCTTGAGTCTTCGCGTAGCATGTCAATCAGTTCGAGCCCCTTGCGCAGCTGATGCTCACTCGTAGCTAGCTGGCATGAAACGCCACCCGCGTACTCGTCCATTATCTTCTGTAGCCGCTGCATGAACTGCTTGGGCCGAATGTACTTTGGGTTGATGTCGGGGTCAGTCGTGTCACCGCGATTGGTTTCGAACATTTCCAGCGGCTTGAGGATCTGTGCCGTGAGTGCTTCGATACTTGCAGCGGGCATAGGTGCACCGGCTCCCTTATCCACAATGAAGTCGATGGCAGCTTTGCCCGCCAAACGACCTTCCGTGAACGAACCGGAGGAGAACTTGTGGCTGGAAGCACCGCTAGCGTCACCGGCCGCAAACAGGCCGGGCACGGTGGTCATGTTGGAGTAACCCCAGAAGTACTCGCTGCGCGTCTTGTCCGTCTGGATATCTTCGGGACCCGAAACCCACGCGCCGGAAGCGCCCGAGTGCGACCCAATGAAGTAGGGCTCGCAAGCCATAATTTCCGAGGGCTTCTTGTCGGGTTCGACGTTGGTGGATGCCCAGAGCAGCGCTTGCGCAATGGTCATGTCGAGGAAGTCTTCCCACGCTTCGGATTCCAGCTCCTTGAGCTTGCGCGCGGCAGCTTTAGGGTCGCTCATCTGCTCACTGATGCGGCGAATGGCGTCATCAGTGCGCATGAAGATCGGACCCTTGCCCTTGACGACGTCGATCATCATCAACCAGTTGCGCAAGTTGGCCGGCGTCGGCTTGACTTTGCCGTAGGGGCCCCAATTGTCGAGCTCGGCTGCGTTCGTCTTCATGTAGTCTTCGCCCAGGGCGTTGGTTGCCAACGCCTTGAACAGCAAGAACCAAGCACCGACGGGTCCGTAAGCGTCCTTGAAGCGCACCGGCACGAAGCGCACTTCCTGACAGGTCATTTCAGCACCGGCTTGAATGGTGAATGACGCGCTGCCGGCTGAGTTGAACGGTGGGTACCAGGAACGTCCCGCCCCTTCACCGGTGGAACGCGGACGGAAGACGTGCACCGCGCCACCCATTGCAGTCAACACG
>CAZCNI010000330.1:0-3282 GCA_964499765.1 uncultured Polyangiaceae bacterium | reverse complement strand
GTTGAAAGACACAAGCAGCTCGACGATGATGCACTATCCGGAGTCGCGTCATGAGTGAAAATGGATCGACCGCGTTCGAACATGCACAGGGTTTCGTCCAATCAGAGCTGCACCTTGGCATCCAACTAGGGCCGCTCGAAACTGCGTATCAGGAATTGTTTGCAGACGTACTCTCAGACGGCGTGATTACTGCCGAAGAGCGAACTCAGCTGGAGAATGCAGCGGCGCGCCTGGGCCTCGACCGTGAGCGCTTGGCTCAATTGGAGCAAGCAATGCTCAGCGCATACGAGGTACACCATCGCGTGCGGGTGGTTGAACACCATCGGCGTCAGAGCCTGCCGCCGCAAGAGACAACGAACGATGACGACAAGGTTGCGCTCCTGCTCAAGATCCGCGAGCTCGAGGCTCGCGTGCGCGAACTCGAAGACGAGGTGCAGCGGCTTGAATCCAACATCAGTGTCGAGATCGATGTGGGTCCACTAGAAGAAGTCGAAGCGCCGTCCGCCGCCGACATCGAAGGTACCTGGCGTCGCGTGCGCCGCGACCCCGCAAACACGGACGCATTGATTGCCCTCGGTGAAGCGCTCGACGCAGCAGGTAAACGTGACCGTCGCTTGTTCGTGGCGCAGGCGCTCACCGTGCTCGATGCAGCGGGCATTCATGACGAGCGTTGGGTCAACGAGCACAAAGACATCATGCCCCCGCGACCCAGTGCAGGCTTGTCTCAGGCAGCTTGGGCGGATCAGTTGCTGCACCCCGATCAAGAAGTGACTACTGGTGATATCTTTGGCGTCATTGCACCTGCAGTGTTGCTCGGCAAAGTCGCCGCACTCGGTCGCGATAAGAATCTATATAAGCCGACGGCTGAGCAGAGACAAGACCCTGCGCTATCGACGATTTCGGCCGTGCGCGCGCTGTCTTGGGCTGCGGCCGTGCTGGGCGTGGGTGTACCCACGGTGGTCGTGGATCCCAAGTGCGACGGGCAATTCGTCTTCGCACCTGCGATGCCACCCATGACGCTGGTTGCCAGCGGGGCACTCAGCGGTCGTGCGCAGTGTGAGTTGGCATTCATGGCGGGTAGACACCTCACGATGTACCGCGCTGAGCACTACGTGCGTGCGCTGTTTCCCTCCGTGCCCGATCTCGAAGATCTATTTTTGGCTGCTCTTACGCTCGGCAACCCTGCATTGCCGTTGGCAGCAGATGTCAAGCAGCGTGCGGTGCCAATCGCGGCAGCGCTCGAACCGCTCTTGCAGCCGAAGCAAATGGATGCGCTGCGCGCTCACCTGCTGCGGTTCGTGGGCGAGGGCGGGCGCACCAATTTGCAGCGTTGGGGCGTAGCTGTGGACAAGACGGCTTGCCGAGCGGGGCTCCTATTGTGCGGCGACTTGATCACAGCCGCAGACTTGCTCAAGGCTGAAGAAGGACCGAATGGTGAACTCCTCCGCGATCTGATTGTTTTTGCGACCAGTGCAGCACACGCAAGTCTACGCGAGCAATTGGGCATCTCGCTTGGGTCTCCCGCTAACTGAAACCTGACCGACGCCTTCTGGCCGAAACAACAACGACTGTAAAAATTGAATCAAGCTAGACCAAGCATCGTTCACTTAAAGTCTGGAAACGATGCGCGGAACGTCTGGTTGTGCGGGGTGGCGACCAAGTCTGCTGCCAGGGCGGGTGCGCCATTCTCGTACTATTTCGAACAAAACCTGGGCGTGCGGCAACTAGCTGGCAGTGAACGTTATGCATCGGTTGAACCTCAGACTTGAACGTCTCTGGTTTTTTGCGGCGCGCGGGTTGAAAGCTGGCGGCAAGTGCTAGTTTTCAGCCTTGTGAGTCCGACTAGTCCGTTCCCCCTCGGTATCTTCATGATAAGATCATTGTCACGCAGCTTGTGGGTTTCAAGCGTCAGTGTGGTGTTCGTTTTGACTGCGTGCGGCCAAAATGGAGCGTCCGTCGTGAACGATTCCTCCAGTGGCGGCACCCTGGGCGCGGGTGGAGCAACCGGCGGGGGTGGTGCTTCATTATCAGGAGGCACCAGTAGCAGCCGCACCTCGAGCACCGTAACCGGCGGTTCTTCGAGCGTCGGAGGCACAACCAACACCCAATCGAACCAGTCTGGAACGAGCACGGGTGGCAACAAGCCGACCGGGGGCAGTGCTAACTCCACCATGACTTCAGTGGGTGGTAAGACTGGCATAGGTGGCTCCACCTCGACTGCAACCGGCGGGACTCGAGCAAGCGGCGGTTCATCATCAACGAAGGTTGTAACCGGAGGCAGTTCATCGACGGCTACCGGTGGTAGCTCGTTAGCTGGTGCAGTAGCGACCGGCGGGGCTGCAACGGGCGGCAGTGGCGTTGGCGACCAACCCATCACGCCTCCTTCGGCCAGCGTGAAGTTTCCATTTCCACAGAATCGTCGCGACACGAAGTGTATCTACCCAACGATGGCCGATTACCGTGATGTGCAAAAGGCCTATGACCAATGGAAGCAGGACCTCGTTACGAGTGACGGTGTCGGCTCCAATTGTACGTCATGCCAGCGCGTGAAGCGACCAGCAGAGCCTGGGCTGCAAAAGGACTCGACCGTATCCGAGGGTATCGGCTATGGGATGATCATCGCCGTATACATGAATGATCAATCGCTGTTCGATGGCCTGTGGCGCTACGAGCAGGCGCATACGGCGATGGTCGGCTACCTCGGCAACACCCCAAGCAATTTGATGAATTGGTACATCTATGCCAACGGCAATACGTCGGACGGCTCGAATGGCGACTCAGACGGCCATGGTGCGGCCACGGACGCTGATGAAGACATGGCCTGGGCGCTTGTCATGGCCGACAAGCAATGGATGGGTGGAAAAGGCAGCCTCAGTGACACGTACGCGAACTATGCCAAGAAGCTGCTCGGTGACATCTGGACCTACGAGACCTTCAACTACAATACACCGAAGAACGGCAGTGGCTGGGGAGACGCCAATTGTCTGAACATTTCCTACTTTGCACCCTCGCATTATCGAGCATTCGCCACCTTTGAATCGCGATGGGCGAGCAATGTCGTGCCCAGCATCTATTCCATCATTTCCGCCAGCCTCAATTCGAGCAACGGCAATCAGGATAACGGTCTAGTTCCCGCATTCTCCACGAGCACGGGGGGCAATGACCAGTGTGGAACCGGGGGTGCTTCGAACCAGAAGCATTGGTACCAATACGATGCGTGCCGTACACCATTCCGTATCGGTGTCGATGCCTGCCTCAATGACTCGTCGGACGCCAAGGCCT
>CAZCNI010000329.1:0-3283 GCA_964499765.1 uncultured Polyangiaceae bacterium | reverse complement strand
AAGGCCCGGGTCGCATCGGCCAAAGCTTTGTTGTTTCTATCGAGAGTGGGCTGCAGAGTCGCCTTAACGAGCTGAGCCACGTCACGGTCAGTTACTAAGCGCCCGTTTCTTGCCAGAAATGCTTCGAGTGCAACGCGCAGCTCCTCCGCCGTCTGGTAGCGCTTCCCGGGGTCCTTTTCCAGTGCTTGAAGCACGATTGACTCGAGTTCTTTCGGATAGTCAGCAACAATCGATGTTGGTGTAATGCACTCGGTTTCCAGCAGCTTGTACATGGTCTCGAGCGCGTCTCCACCATGAAACGGCCGCTGGCTGGTGGTCGACTCGTAGAGACAACAGCCCAAAGCAAACACATCGGCACGCCTGTCAAAGTCTTTCGACGTTAGTTGCTCGGGCGCCATGTACGAAAGCTTGCCTTTGAGTTCGCCGGTTTCCGTGGGCTTGTGCAGTTGCCCACGTGCTCGGGCAACCCCAAAGTCCGCAACCTTCACGTGGCCATTCGACGACAGCAGGATATTCTGCGGTGAGACATCCCGGTGCACGACGTTCAACAAATCGCCATCTGGCCCTACCAATTCATGAGCTGCGTGGAGACCTGCAGCGACATCGGCGATGATTCGAGCTGCCACGAAAATATCGATTCGTCGGTCAGGACTCTCGGTAATCACATCCAGCAGTGTGCCTGCATCAACCCAGTCCATCACGAGATAGGGAATTCCACGCTCAGCACCCAACTCCCGGATGGCGCAGACATTGGGGTGAATGATGCGCGAGGCTATTCTGGCTTCATCGAGCAGAATGCGTTCAAATTCGCGATCGCCCACCATCTCATCAATCGTCGTTTTTAGCGCGACGATATTCTGGTTGGCTACGCCGTGCCGACGAGCTGCCCACACACGACCCATACCACCTGCACCCACAGGCAGGAGAAGCTGGTATCCACCCAGAATATCCCCTGCACGAAGTTGAGCTTTGTTCTCTGGTCGTGGCACGGCTACCAGGCTAACATGAGACACTGACATGAACGAGCGTGGACAGCATTCATTGATCCCAGGCGGTGGCGACCGGGACAAAATGAAGTCTACGGGAGAGCGCGCCGTGGCCAGGACTGACCCCAGTCCACCCATGAACAATCATGATTTGGCCGCTGCACATTTGACGTTCGAGCCAGGCGCGAAAGTGGGCCGATATCGGCTATTGGCCCCAATAGCGTGTGGCGGAATGGCGCAGGTCTGGGCAGCACGTCCCGAGGTTTCTGGCTTTGCGCGGACCATTGCCTTGAAACTGATCCGCCACGAATACGCGGCGGACCCAGAGTACGTTCGCATGTTCCTAGACGAGGCCACGGTTGCGGCTGCTGTTCAGCATCCAAACGTTTGTGAGACCTACGAGCTCGGATGTGAGGATGGCGTTCTCTTTTTGGCGCTCGAATGGGTAGCGGGTGACTCTCTCGCTGGAGTACTCCACCGTTCCGACGGCATGGCTCCATTGAGTTACTGCATGGCAGCGCGAATAATCGCGGATGCCTGCGCTGGGCTGCACGCCGCGCACGAGGCAACGGACATCGATGGCAACCCGCTCAATGTCGTTCATCGAGATGTCTCCCCGCCCAATATCTTATTGAGCCTCCACGGCCATGTCAAAATGAGTGACTTTGGAATTGCCAAAGCGCGCTATCAGCTGCACTCAAAGACGAAGACCGGCGAGATCAAAGGAAAGTTCTCGTACATTGCTCCAGAACAAATTGGCGGTAAGCAAGTTGACCGACGAGCAGACGTGTTCGCGATGGGGTGTGTGCTCTACGTGGCAACGCTGGCGCTGCGGCCCTTTGGCAGTGGCCCGCGAGCCATGGGTAAGATTCTCACGGGCATCTATAAGAAGCCAAGTTCCCTGGTCGAGAACTACCCACCAGAACTCGAGGCGGTGATTGATAAGTGCTTACAGCGTTATCCGGATCAGCGTTACGCAACGGCCGACGAGATGCGACTTGATCTTGAACGCTGGCTGCTGAAGTCCGGTGACATGGTCAGCCCCAAGGACATCGCCCAGTTAGTGAAGGCGCGCATCGATCCAGAGCGGCGTCGCGTGACCGAAGCCATCTTGCGAAGCAATCAAGTCTTGACCGATGCGGCTGCGGTGCAGGTGGTGTGCGTCCAAGAGACCCAAACCCCAACGGCGACAAGCTCCGTGCTGTTCGGGCCGTCTTCGGATGACAGCCGAGCGCCGAGTCCGGTTGCAGGGTACAAGAAGGATACGAGACCGTCCGTTCGATTCTTGCCCTTTGCTAAAACGAAAAGTGAATCGAGCCAAGCACCCGACGACACCAACTTGGGCAGCGACTGTCTGATAAAGGATACGTGGTGGCCAGCGCCCAGAGATGCGCTCACCTCCGCCAATACGTTCGACGGTGCGACACTACTTGACGCAATGGCGCGCCCCCCGTCGCAGCCAAGCGCCAATGGTCTGGTTGCAATCAATCCAGCGGTTCTGAGCCACGTGCCGCCACGCGCCAGCCGCATCCAGCGGCCGTACACCTGGCTCGCCATCGGTGTTTTCGTCGCTACCGGCCTGATTCTCGCTTTCGGATGGTCTTCCCACAGAGCGTCATTGACCGACGCGACACCCCTCAGCAGTGCGGGTCACTAGATTGGGTGGGTCGGCGGGTGCGATGGCCGCGCAGAGGCTGGGCCCAAGAGACCCATTACGTCCGTTGAAGTGCGCCACTCGAGCACTATTTTCGGTTCACGGTCCATGGCGGTGAAAACCGCTCTAGTTCCTGGTATGGCATGCGCTGCCATGATGCAACAACGATTGCTCCGAATTTCGACCAAAGGCCAAGGGCTGCTCAACGTAACGCCTGAGGTCAGCCGCGTTGTTGCAGACAGCCAAGTGCAAACCGGCATCTGTGTCGTTTTCGTGAGACACACCTCGGCAAGTCTGGTCATCCAAGAGAATGCAGACCCTAGCGTGCAGCATGACCTCAACCGATGGATGAATGACATCGCGCCAGAGTCTCGTCATTGGGAACACGACGATGAAGGAGTCGACGACATGCCGGCGCACGCGCGCGCCGCGATCACGCGCACCAACGAGGTTATCCCCATCGTGGAAGGCCGCCTCGGGCTGGGCACTTGGCAGGGGATCTACCTGTGGGAACATCGCCACTCTGGTCACGAGCGGCAGGTCATCGTTCACGTGCAGGGCGAGTAGCTGGCGCTCGTTATTGCCTTTCTGATGTCGTTGCATCGCGCAAGGACAATAGCCGCCCCTGCGCGCCATGCAATCG
>CAZCNI010000328.1:0-3293 GCA_964499765.1 uncultured Polyangiaceae bacterium | reverse complement strand
GCTTTACCGCAAGGCCCTCGAGCATCAGTATGACTTTGCTGCGCGGATCGAATCACTTCACATGATCGCCGAGCTGCAGCGTGGCCCGCTCAATGACGTCGAGTCCGCCATCAAGACCTTACGTGAGGCATTGGATATCGACGATGCCCATCCGGTGACCTTGGATGCTTTGGCGACACTCTATCAGCAGCAGCGGCAATTCGAAGCCCTCGCTCAGTTGTTGCTGAGGCGCGCGGAAGGAGTCGTGTACCCCACGGAAAGCACGGGCTATCGTTTGGCGCTCGCGCGGCTCTACGTGGGTGAACTCAATGAATCAGAGCGGGCACTCGATCAACTCGAAGAGATTGTGCGTTACGAACCGAAACACGTGGGCGCCATCGAGATGCTCGAGGCGTTACGCGAGGACGTTCAGTTGCGGAGCAGAGTCGTTGATGTGCTCAGGCCGCTTTATGAATCGGCCGATGACTGGCAAAAGCTCATTCGTCTCAATGCAGATCGATTCGAGCTCGCGGACAATGTCGGCGACAAGGTTGCGGTTCTGCGCGAGACAGCGACGCTCTACGAAGTCAGGGGCAAAGACCTCGAGCGAGCGCGACAGGCGTATGTGTTCGCGGTCGAAGCCGATCCAGAGGACTCGGGTAATCGATCCGAATTCGAACGGCTCACTGCTGCGACGAATCAGTGGGAGGAGCTGCGCAGTTTGTATGAGCGGTTGTTACAATCCAAGCCCGATCTACTCTGCAAGCGAGATCTGGTCGCAACGTTGGCGCAAACCTGCGACAGGCGCCTAGATGACCCTCGGCGTGCGTTGGCGCTGTGCTGGATCCTCTACGAGTTGGACCCCGGTTCACTCGAGATTGTCGAGCAAATCGAACGGCTCGCGACGCTGCTCAGCGATTGGAACTCGTTTGTGAGGGCGTTGATCGAGAAGGCCGAATTACTAAGTTCAGTCGAAGAACAAGCCAGCTGTTGGCGCCAGATTGGCGAGGCTCGGCGCGACATGCTGGAGGATCCGCAGGGGGCAATCGTTGCCTACGAGCGAGCGCTCGACCTGGAGCCCGATAGCGCCTTTACCATCGATTGCCTGGTCGAGTTGCTCGAGCAGACATTGGGTCACGAACGTATGGTCGAGTTGCTGGTGCGGCGCATGGAGCTTTGCGACGACGAGGATACCGATCAGAAGTACGAGTTGCTGGTACGGGCTGGAGATGTTACGCAAAAGTCCATCAAGGACCTGGGGCGAGCAACCGATCTGTTCGTTCGTGCGCTTTCACTACGGCCCACTGATCTCGTCTTGCTCACGCGGCTGGAACAACTGCACTTGCAGCAGGGGCTCTGGTCAGATTTGCTGGACAACCTGAAGGTGCAGTGCGAATTGGCCGTGGTACCTACGGACCGCGCGCGATTGCGGGTACGTATGGGCGCACTCTTGGCGTCGGAGTTGAACAACTTCGATGAAGCCCTCGAAATGTACCGACAGGTTTTCGATGATGTGCCCAATGACGAAGCCGCAAGTTCGGCACTGATGACTATCGCCAGTGGCCACGAGGAACATCGGGAGGCTGTGGCAGCTATCCTGCTGCCCGTGCTGCAGTCTGCGGGCAGTTTCGACCGCATGGTTGCCGTTCTCGAGTTGCGCTATTCCAGTGAGCACGATGACATTCAGCGGTGTCAGACACTTCAGGCAATCGCTGAGCTTCAAGAGACCAGACTCGGCAATCCGAAAGCCGCACTTGAGTCGCTGTTACGAGCCGTTACCGAACGTCCTGATGAACCGAGTGTGCATGCAGATGTGGATCGTCTTGCGGAATCACTCAATGCCTGGTCCAAGGTGCGGGATGTCCTGCGAGAGCGTGCCCAGGCAACGTTCGAGCCTGACTTGGCATGTGACCTCTACAGTCGATTGGGACGAATCGCGGAATCCAAGCTCGATGACCCGAGCCTAGCGGAACAAGCTTACAGTTCGGCAGTCAGTCAAGCCGGTGATCGACCAGAATTGCTCCAAGCGCTCGATCGCATTTACACGCGGTTGGGTAACTGGCGTTCGCTGGCCGACATCATCGAACGCCGTTCAGTGGTTGAGATCGATGGTCGCGTCCAAGCGGAGCTATTGGTACGGCTTGCTCGCATCCAGATCGATCAATTCGATCAGCCGCTCCGTGCCATTGGATCGATTCGGCAGGTGTTGGATCGGGTCCCGGAAGACGAGATGGCGATCAATCTGCTGGAGGACCTCACGCAGCAACACGAGCTTTTCGAAGAGGCAGCGGAGATTCTCGAGAGCGTGTATCGAGCATCACGACAGTCCGAGCGATTGGCGGCCGTTCTTACCAAACGGGTCGCACTGGCCGCAGACGTGACGTCACGCACTGAGCAACGTAGAAATCTAGCGCAGGTTCTCGAAGACGACTGCAACGATCCCGGACGGGCCTTGGACGTGCTGGTGGATGCCGTTGTGGAAAACACGGGCGACACGGAGCTGCTCGACGGAATTGAACGACTCGCGGAGGTGGCCGCGAACTTCCAGAAACCTGCGGTCGCGTTGGAGCAAGCACTTCAGTCGCGTCCGCCCGCTGCGCCTGAAGTGGCGCGTGACGTTTGGGTTCGCCTCGCGGGATGGCAGCGAGATCGAATCGACGATGCAATCGGGGCGGAGCGGTCACTCGTGCACGCGCTCGAATGGGATGCGGCGAATGACGATATTCTGCTGCAGATCGAAGCGTTGCGGCGCGTCGCCGGCCGCGAGCGTGATCTCGCTGAGACGCTGCGACAGCGGGCTCGTCTCGCTATTTCTGATGATCTGCGGCTGGAGCTGTTTCAGGCAGCCAAGCAGGTGGCTGCGGATATGGGCGATTCGGCGCTTGCTGAAACTATCGTACGCGAGCTGCTCGGGCATGACGATGCCAATCTATGGGCTATCACCGAATTGACTAATTTGCGCCGGGCGGCGCAAGACTGGCCCGAGACGCTCAAGTTGCTTCTGCGTCGCGCCGATCTGGAAGCTGATAGCCGGGTCCTTTACGAGATTCGCTACGAAGCGGCACGTGTTGCCAAAGACCAGCTTGGAGACAATGCAACGGCGATTCGACTCTACTCACAGCTGTTTGAGGACGACCCCATGGACACGGTTGCCGGCCATGCCCTAAAGGATCTTCTGCGAGAAGCTGGCGCTCACCAACAGCTGATTCAAACGCTTTCTCGGCTGGTGGACGTGGCAACCAGCCCCGAGCAGAGAGCAGAACTCCGGATGCAATTGGCCGTTGTGCACGACGAGAAGCTGGGAGATTCGCAAT
>CAZCNI010000327.1:0-3310 GCA_964499765.1 uncultured Polyangiaceae bacterium | reverse complement strand
AACCAGAGCCTCGACCGTAAATCGTAGGTCACCGCGTACTGATGGCATTCAGTATGGCGAGCGCGGGTTGGCGCACGCTGGGCAAGTCGTCGTCGTTTGGGCCCACACAAGCGGGACAGCCCCCACGACAGGAGCAGCCCTCGATCAACCGGCGCGCCCTTGCCAGCAGTTCATCGCATTGTTCGAAGATACGAATTGAAAGGCCAATGCCGCCCGCGACCGCATCAAAAAGGAATAGCGTGGGATCAAAACCACCGGTTTTTCCAGTGAATGGGTCGCGGCCCGGGGCACCCTCTTCGTTAGCGCCATCGCCTAACGTTCGATTGATGTCTCGCGGATCGCACATCAGAAGGAGCGTGCTAACGGTTTCCAGTGCCTGCCCGAGTCCCCGCAAACCAGCAATAGTTGCGGCTCGCGTCTGAGGCAAAGCCTCAATGACTTCTTCGGGAAGCGTAAGCCAGAAGCTCTGCGTGTGCATTTGAATCTCTGGTAGATGCACATCCCCATAACCAGCGTTCTCGTGCGTGAAAAACTTGATCTTCTTGTACCCGGTGACTTTTTCGAGCACCTTCACCTCACCGAAGCCGGTCCGAGCTGAGCCGCAGCTGCCTTGCTGTTGCTGCTCTATGACACTGACCGTCCTATAAGTGAGCGCGGTCGTGAAGTAATCGGGAGCAACCTTGCGCACGTAGGCCTTGTGATTCTCGAAATCCAGCTTCTCGACTTGATATTGCTCAGCGTCCTGCTGATAGATCGCCTGTTCATGCAGCATCGTATGCGCCGCCCGCCAATCGAGCTCACCAATCGTTGCGTCGGTACTAACGTCGATAATGACGAAGTTATCCCACCCAATGTTGCGCAAACTAACGTGATTGGCAGGAAAGGGATCTCCAGCCCAGAAATAGCGTCCCTGGCTTGCATGGACCAATCCGTGCCCCTGCAAGTACTGCAATGCATCTCTAGTGCTCTGCGCGTCCAGAACGCCATAGTGCTCACCCTCAGCTGGCTGAGCCTGCGACACGCGTGCTCCGCTGTCGTTGAGGTTGAATGGAGCCTCGAACGTTGCGCACTTGAGATGTTGTATCAATATCTCTACGTTGCTCGGATCGATTCGAGCCTGTTCGGCATTGCTTTGCAGCAGAAAGCGAGGGTCGCGAGCGAGGTATTGGTCCATCGCATTCGATGAACAAACCATTATTGCTGCGCTCTTCTTGCCCCGACGTCCAGCACGCCCAAAACGCTGCCAGGTGGCCGCGCACGACCCGGCATACCCTGCCAGTACCACCGCATCCAAATCCCCGATATCAATGCCAAGCTCCAGCGCATTGGTCGTCACCACACCTAGGATTTCCCCATCGCGTAAGCCCTGTTCGACGGCCCGTCGGTGATCCGGCAGGTAGCCACCCCGATACCCCATGATGGCATTCGAACTTACCGTTGGGCTTGCACTCTCGCGGAGGTACTTCAACATCACCTCGACGCTATTGCGCGAAGGTCCGAACACTATGGTTGGAACCCGCGCTCGTATCAGATCACTGGCCACGGCAACCGCGGTCTTTAGCGTACTTTGGCGAATCCCGAGTTCAGCGTTTACAATAGGCGGATTAATGACGAAAAATTCTCGTTCGGCTTGAGGTGCACCACTCTTGTCAACGAGCAGAACCTCGGACTCTGGCACTCCGAGTAGGCGAGCCGTGTGCTGTAGCGGGTTTCCAATCGTTGCCGTCGCGGTCAGGAATTGCGGTCGACTACCGTGAAATTCTGCAATGCGACGCAGCCGCATCAAAACGTGGGCCATGTGCGAACCGAACACGCCGCGATAGGTGTGCAGCTCGTCAATGACTACGTATTTGAGACCCTGGAGCAGCGATGCCCAGCGGGCGTGATTGGGCAATATTCCACTATGCAACATGTCCGGATTGGTCAGAATAATGCGCCCCTTGTCCCGTGCTGCTCGACGCGCATCACCCGGTGTGTCGCCATCATAAACCGTGACGGGCATGGGTAGGCCTGCATCACTCAGCAGCTCGTGCAATCCGTGTTCTTGGTCTCGCGACAAGGCTTTTGTTGGGTACAAAAACAGTGCGGTTTGGCCTGGGTCATCCAAAAGCGCCTGGAGTACGGGCAGATGAAAACAAAGGCTCTTGCCGCTTGCAGTTGGCGTTGCCACAACCACGTGTTGTCCGGCGTGGGCTGCGTCGATAGCCTCCTTTTGATGCGCATATAGTTCAACGACGCCTCGGCATTGCAGTGCCTTGCGCAGGGCCGGATGCAACCAATCCGGTAGCGGGCAAACGGCAGCTTCGCGCGCACCGATGCGCTCGGATGCGGCAATCCAGCCCCGGAATGGGCCAGAAGTTTGCCAGCGATCCAACACGGACTGCAGTCCAGCGGTCTGGGTCCACGGGGGCAAAGGCATGGCTATAGCTAAACAGATGTGCGGTATCCTGGCAACGGACGGAGACTTGGTGTAACTGAAGGCCAATTCCAATGAGTGATTCCGTGGAGGCCCCTGAGGCGTCGCATTCTGAACCGGTGACCGAATCCAACAGTCCTCCGCCTGCGCGTCGAGGCCACTCAAGGCTTGTCTTGTTCTGTTGTCTTGCATCCATATCGCTTGTCGCTGATCTCATCAGCAAGAGCTGGGCGGAGCGTGCCCTGACCAAGAATGGCCCATTCGATGCCACGATTACCGTGATCGATGACCACCTCTGGTTCTCGCTCGCATACAATAAAGGTGGGGCGTGGGGTCTGTTGCACGATGCCCCGGACTCGCTGCGTCGCCCGTTTTTCATGATCGTGAGCGTGCTCGCGATCTTCTTCATCCTATCGTTGTACCGGAAGTTGACCGACAGCCAGTGGGCGCTCAAATGGGGATTACCACTCGTTTTAGGTGGCGCACTCGGCAATTTGGCGGACCGAATCGTCCGCAAAGGTGTGGTCGATTTCATCCAATATCGTGCCTCCTGGGTGGGTACGATGAACTCGATCATTCATAGCGTTTTTCGCGATTGGGTCGTGGTCGAGTACTGGCCTACCTTCAATGTGGCGGACATCGCGATTTGCATTGGCGTTGGATTCATGGCGATTGACATGTTCGTTTCCAAACGGCATCACCACTCCAACGTGCTTGACTCGGGCGTTAGCACCTCGAAATAGATTTGTGCTTTCTTGGTTTTTTGCCGGCACTGGAGACTCGAGATGAACCCAGGCCTGTTCGAATTGTTCACCATCCAGTTCCCGAGTTACTTCGTCCTGCTCGCGGCTGGTTTCCTGTTGGCTACGGCCTGTGGAACGTTATGGGCCAAGC
>CAZCNI010000326.1:0-3312 GCA_964499765.1 uncultured Polyangiaceae bacterium | reverse complement strand
CCCTTAGCGTATCGCTTGAACGACACGTCCTTGCCACCTTGCTTGACTTTGACGCTGTCTGGCCATGTGTAATCTTTTCCTGCCACCTTCTCCTCGGACTTCGCGAGGAATGGTTCGGGAATCGACATCAACGTTGCCCAGGGCCCTGAAGGTCCCCCGCCGACAACTGCTGACCAGTGAATCTTGGGCTTGTCTTTGAGGGCGAAAGCATCGTCGAGGGCCTTCCTCGAACCGGAGATCATCGACTGCAGGTTTTCGGTGGCGTCGTTCGCTTTCTGCGACAACCCGGCAAAGTTGATCAGACCGCGGTTAACTTCCTTGTTAAAACGACCAATAACGCGCAGCCCCAGGTTGGCGCCTTCGAATGGGATCCGCAGACCTCCTAATTTCTTGGCGTCTTCTTCCGGATACTTTCCGCTGGCAATCTTGTCTTTGATGCTCTTGACCACATCGGCAAGTTGTTCGGCGGTGTCGGAGGCGGTCGTCACCTCTTTCGCCAGATCACCCGCATCACGTGCGGCAATCTTCTGCTGATTGCTGGTTTCGCTGCTTCCACCAATGAGGAAGCCTACAACAGCGCCCAGTATTGCGGTAACCGCTGCTATTGCGTAGCCCTTCCTTAGCTGCTTCTTCTGTTCGTGAATGACCTCTTCGCTCATCTCGACTTTGATGGCTTGAGGCTTGGGCGGCGGAGGCGCCGAACTCATCATTGACGAATAGGGATCAGAGTTTTGTGGCGCACCAAACGGAGGCGCAGGGATCCCACCGGGTCGTGATCCGCCCATAGGAGGCGGAATCGAAGGACCGCTGGGGGAGCTGACAGTCTTTTTACCGAGTCGTGCCTTGAGATCGATCTTGGGCTTTTTCTGGTCGTTCATTGCGTAAATCCAATTACGCCCGTTCGCTTGCGACGAGCGGGAGACGCAGGAGTGCCGGGACGTTACCCACCCGGAGCAATTACCGCAAGACTCAAATCACCTTGAGGTTGGCGATTGCGCTGGAGTCCGCTTCCTAGCCCCGATTAGAAATTGGGAGTGAAGCTTGGCGCGGTCCTTCCTTCCCAGTTTCTCAAACGCCATTGCCTGTTGATGACCGGACCGCCGGACCGATTTAGCCCAAAGCCAAATGCTCTCGTTGGACTCGGGCAACCGAAGTTCCACCGGAAATCTCTCGGGCTGGCTCATAGGCTCGGTGAACGTCGTAGCCAGGATACCCGACGGCGAGACGTCGAGAGTTCGGCACAAATAGGGATGCCCGTTGAGGAATTTGTTGAAGAACAAGTCCAGATTCAACCGTTCGCTTCGCCGACGCTCGTTCATGCCCGCCATCGTACCTGCAATCAGCGCGCGGCCATAAATTTCCTGCGGACCCGACCAGCGGCGCCGCTGCTTGGCGGTATCGCTAGCGCCGGCCCCTTCCCCTCGGCTCCGGCGGGTCCCCGTTGACCGCTGCGGTTGCATCTGGGAGTCTTCGCGCGTGCAAAAGAAAGTAGTAGTCATCGATAACTACGACTCGTTCACGTACAACCTAGTTCAGTACATCGAGACGCTCGGCACGACCACACAAGTCTTTCTCAATGACCAGGTCGATTGCGGTGCGCTAGCAGCCGAGAAACCCGCGGGGATTCTGCTTTCACCCGGCCCGGGCACACCCGACGATGCTGGCATTACCCTCGAAGTCATTGCGACCCTGGGCCAAAGCATTCCGATGCTTGGCGTGTGCCTTGGACACCAATCGATCGGGCAAGCGTTCGGGGGCAAGGTCGTGCGCGCAGATCGACTCATGCACGGCAAGACCTCGCTGGTGCATCACGATGGAAATACGATTTTCCGCGAAATGCCCCAGCCATTCCAAGCCACGCGCTACCATTCGCTGGTCGTGGCGTCCGTTGGCTTCCCGGAGTGTCTAGAGATAACTGCACGCACGGACGAGAACGAGATCATGGGGCTACGGCATCGTTCATGGCCGATTGAAGGTATTCAATTTCATCCTGAATCGTTTCTCACGCAAGATGGCTTGCGGCTCGTGAAGAATTGGCTTGATTCGCTATGACCGATTCCAACCTGTTCATGAAGGCGCTGGTCGAGGCCGAATCAGCTGCAGGCCTCTCCTCGGCAACCACCCGTCTGGCCTTTGACGCAATTCTTCAGGGCCAATGGACCGCTGCGCAAATCGCAGGTCTACTGGTTGCGTTACGAGCCAAGCCCGACTCAGCCGAAGTAATCACCGCTGCAGCGCAATCGATGCGAGCTGCGATGGTACCCGTCACGCATCATTATGATGTTTTGGTCGACACTTGTGGCACCGGTGGCGATGGCACGAAGTCGCTCAATCTTTCGACGGGCGCTGCCATCATGCTCGCGGCGGCTGGAATTCCAATTGCCAAGCACGGCAACCGCGCCATGTCGAGTCGCACTGGTGCCGCGGATGTGCTCGAAAAGCTCGGTATTCCAATCAACCTCGATGCCAAGGCTTCAGCTGCCATTCTCAGTGAAGTCGGGATCACATTCCTGATGGCCACTCAACATCATCCGGCAATGCGCCATGCCGTACCGGTCCGCCGCGAACTCGGCGTACGCACTGTTTTCAACTGCCTCGGTCCGCTCGCAAACCCCGCAGGAGCGCAGTATCAACTGCTGGGAGCCTATTCAGACGAGATTCGACCAATCCTCGCTGAAACGCTGCGCCGGTTGGGAACCAAACGCGCCTGGGTCGTGCATTCCGATGACGGAATGGATGAGGTCAGTCCGTTTGGAATCACGCGCATCACTCAACTCGACGACGGGCAGCTGAGCGACATCAAGGTCACACCCGGTGACTTTGGTTTGGCGCCCTGTGAACCAGGCGCGGCCTCAGGCGCTGACCCAGATTACAATGCCCGGTCACTGCTCGAGGTACTCTCCGGCAAGCCGCACCAGGCTCGCAACGCGTTCGTCATCAACGCAGCTGCTGCCTTGTTCGTGGCCAAAGGCACTGCCTGGAAAGACGCAGCCGGCGTCATGCAACGAGTACTCGATAACGGTTCGGCACTTGCGAAGCTCAATGAGTGGAAAGCTGCCGCGAACCGCCGTGCAACTGAAGGGGTACCGTGACGACACTACTCGCCCGTATTCTGGAAACCAAGCGGAAGGAACTTGCGTTGGGTCGCCACCGTCGATTGCCCGCACCCCCCGCGCTGCGACCGATTCACCTTCGCCGCGCGGAGAATGAACCACTCCGCATCTTGGCTGAAATCAAGCTACGGTCGCCCTCGGCCGGACAGCTGTCGACTCGACTGTCAGTTCCAGAGCGAGCGGCAATCTATGAACGATC
>CAZCNI010000325.1:0-3322 GCA_964499765.1 uncultured Polyangiaceae bacterium | reverse complement strand
GTCGAGTTCTATCTCCCGCACCGCTCGGCGGATGTCATTGGACTCCAGCGCGTGCCCGCGATCCGCAAGCTCGGTCACCTGACAAAGGACTCGGTGGGCGACACGTACCCGTGACTCTTCACCGCAGATGATGATCGTATTTCCACGCAGATTGATATCGGTTCCACAGGCTCGTGCGATTTCGGCCAGCATGTGGCCATGGGGTCCGCCGATGGTGAGCAGCAGATGAGAGCTCTCGACCTCGAGGGTCAGGGTGAACGGTGGGGACTGGCTGGGTTGCAAAAGGGCGATCCTCCAGACAACCAACAGGAGGCTGCCTGCCAAGCAACCTCGAGCTTAGCCCCTGGGCCAGGGGTGCGCATCTGGTGGAGATATCCATTGCTGTTTTCTTGGCCTCAAGCGCCCAGGCCCGTTACTCGTCGGTCTAGCTATGGGAACCTGGACCCGCTGGATAGGAATCGGAGCCTCGGTAGGCATCGTGTCGGCCTTGGTACCTATTGTTCGCGGAAATTGGGCGGAGGAGCCGCCTCCCACCGCCCTGGCCAAGTTCAAGGCCAAGATTCAGCCGCAGCCTGCCCCACCCAGTTTGTCGGGACTCGACCTTCTCCACATGGAAGTCCGGCCAGACCGCGTGGTGGCACCGATGCTGGGAGGGCGCGAAGCAGAATTGACAGTGGACCCGGTGTTGCAGCGTGCGGCAACGGCCCAGATCAACCGATACCGATTGCCGCAGGCTGGTCTGCTATTGATGGACATCAAGACGGGGCGACTGCTTGTCTATGCTAGCGGCGTCAACGGCGAGGAGCCCTACGACGTCAATACCCGAGCCCTGCCGCCGGCTGCAAGCGTCTTCAAAGTGGTCACCGGAGCGGCTCTCATCGAGCGAGCTGGGCTCAACGCAAACACTGAACAATGCTACCACGGCGGCAAAAGCCGAATCTCGCCTGAGGAACTTGAGGACAACCCGTCCAAGGACCGCTGGTGCGTGACTCTAGGACAAGCAATGGGGCGCAGCATCAATGTTGTGTTCGGACGACTCGCGCAGAAGTACTTGACGCCAGAGGATCTTGAACGCATGGGGGGCGCTTTCGGGTTCGGAGCACCCATCCCGTTTGCGGTCAAAAACGAGGCCTCCAAACTCAAAATTCCCGACAACAAGACCGATTTTGCGCGAACGGCAGCTGGCTTCTGGAACACCACAATGTCTCCCCTGGCCGCGGTCAGTCTCGGACAGACCCTTGCGGCACGTGGCGTTGCATTCGAACCTCGCATCGTCGATCGCGTGCTCGAAAACGGGCGAGTCATCTGGCAAGACGACACAAAGCCCGTCGTATTGCGCCGCGCAGTAAAGGCTGAGACTGCCGCTGAACTGACACGAATGATGCTCGAGACAGTCGATAATGGATCAGCACGCGCGGCCTTCCGAGACGCCAAGGGTGACAGCTACCTGCCAGGCATCAGCGTCGCGGGAAAAACGGGGACACTTTCGGACAACGAAGCCAACCACCACTACACGTGGTTCGTGGGTTTTGCACCTGCTGATCAGCCTGAGATTGCAGTTGCGGCACTGGTAGTGAACAATCCAACTTGGCACATCAAGGCCCCCCTGCTCGCACGCAACATGCTAAGAGCGTATTTCGCCAAGAGCGGACGTAAAGGCGTGTCAATGCCCTAGCCGCCAGAGTGGCTCGGCCACGCCGAGCTCGACCAAAGGTGGCATTTTTCGGCCCAAGTGTAACAAGCCACGACCCGATTGGCACGCACCGCTCCCTACGCCGGCGCTCGGGCACGTACAAGTCGCTGAAATTATGCATATTCTGCCTGCCGGAAACGACTGGATCCGTCTATTTTGCGATTCGGCTAAACCCAAACCGGCTTCGGTCCGTACTAACTAGAGACTGGTGTCAGGCAAACTCACAAAAGTTAGTGCGACATCGAGAGTCAGGTGCAGTTTGTTGGCCCGGCTGCTAGGATAGACACTGTGCAAGTCGTATTGCGGAAACTCGGACGTGGCTCTAGAGCGGTGAGCGGTCGCCTTGTACGAGCGCCGCGCAAAGGTTCGGTAGTCGTCATTGAGTTCTCCGACGGGATGCACGAGTACGTGACCACACCCGTGCGTCGCGTTCTGCGGTTGGCAGCAAAAGATGTCTTCTACATCGAAACTGTTAATAGCCGCTATCGGCTCGAGGTTAGGGACCGCGAACATCTCCTCGAAGATGCCTCCAGCGGCTAGCTGCGATGGGTTGGGGCCCATAAAACACACTGCCCGGTTCGTCTGCATGACACCTTGGGAGTAATGGTGGCTGGCAGGTTGCCAAGAAACGCGATATGGCGTGGACCCCACGGGGCATTCTTGGGATCTCCCGGTAACTGAGCGAGAAAACACGATGGGAAGCTTTGACAGACGATTTTCGAGAAAAATGCGCAGGCGTACGGCGCAGGCTGCGAAAAAGGCAAGAGCCAAGCGCAAGGGTGAGGTAACGCACCAGGCGCGCGCCGCAGCCAAGCCTGCGAAGAAGAAGAGTTCGCGAGCCTCGGCAAGTACCAGCAGCTAGTTTTTGGCCGAGAAGCTCGGAAGCCCAGCAGTTGTCCAACAGCTCGCAGTGCGCAGGGTCGGAACCCTGCGCACATGTGCTTTTGTGTTCCGGCGGCAAGTATTGTTCGCTGAAAACTAATGTGAGCCGAGGGTTCGCGATGGCAGATGGATATCAGGGTGCGGCTCGTTCGCTGGCACGAGGACTTCACCAAAGAGACCGGTGTCTCCGGTTTTTCTTTGTTCGTTGACTAGTTTCCAGCCGTGGCCGTCATCTTGCCAGCGTTGCTCTACGCTCGTACTCCTGAGAATACCGTCACTCAGTGGTACCCAAGAGACGTCAAGCAACACGCGTCCGTGCGTGTTGTCCTCGATCTGCACACCCGACAATTCTAGATCAACAATTCGCAACTCTCGACCCCACAGCTGGCGCCGCGAGATGAAGTCGGAGCGAAAAGTGGCGTCCACGTGAGTGGCCACCAGATCCATCTTGCTAAACCGCGTCGCAACATTGAGATCACGCGCAGCGTCGCTGACTCGCTGCATAGGTGAGATTGGTGCGAAACAGCCGCTCAGCGAAACCAGTATGAAAACTGCTGCAAGCAGCCGCACAATCACGCCCATGGATTAGCAGCAATTCTTGAAGCACGCTATCAGACCCAAAGCACAGGCGGGTATGAGCGGCTTTAGAGCCCGGAGGAGACGACTAGATAAGAGGTACCACCGGGAATCGCGCCATTGCCCGTGCCGAGCGAATAGCCGAGCGCCATCTGGATATCGAGACTGTAG
>CAZCNI010000324.1:0-3331 GCA_964499765.1 uncultured Polyangiaceae bacterium | reverse complement strand
TCGACTCGCACACACTCGAGATTGAACTCGAGAACTTGGTGAACCGCGATCACACCTCCCCGGGCGCGGATGCCCCAGGCGCGGATGCGGGCGTTGCGGATGAAGAAGTTGGCCGCGAGCAACTCGTTCCAAATGCAATGCCGACGGCTGCCACTACCACCCATGGTGGTTCTACAACGGGCAGCCACGGCTCGGATCCTGAAGGGCAGACGCACCACCCACGGCGTATGCGTCGTGGTCAAGAAGTGCGGCACGTGGTCATCGTGTCACTGCAACTGCATGGCGTGGAACAACTCGCAGAGGCAAGTGGTCCTAGTGGCGCTGGCCGCTTCATCGATCAGTTGCGCAACACCCTCAATGAGATTGCGTACAAACGGGGAGCTCGCCTCACGTGGCACCGGGATCGGGCGCTGCTCGGTGAGCATCTGGTTCCGGCTGGAGGTGCCACTGCCTTAGTGGGGTTGATGGCGAACCCGGCACGTGCACCAGCCGATGCCGCGTGGCTTGCCGTCGACATGCACGAAGCCATCCAAGGCGCCTGTGATGACATGCCCGTCGAGTTGCAGGCAAGCATTGGAATCGTGCGCGGTATTGCAACCGGGCGGCGCGATCACGCCGGACATCTCGTGGGCCATGTGATTCAGGAGCCCGCGATGGAACTGGCGCGCATGCTCGGGCAGAAGGCTCCCGCGGGTGGGACGTGGGTTGCGGGGGGCCTGTATCGGCTCGTGCGGCGCGATTTCGTTTGGGCGGATGCGCCAACGATTGCGCTCGATAGCTCGCGCGGCCGCAACATGCCGGACAACATGCGCATCTACGCCTTGGTGCGCTCGCTTACGCGTGAAGAAAAGGCGCAGGAAGCCGCCAAAGGTACGGGCGATCTCATCGGTCGCGACGCTGAACTTGCCGATCTTCAGGCGGCCTTTCATCGCGCCGTGAGTCGCGCGTCCGATGACAGCGGTCCCATTACGGCCCGCGTCGTCTCCGGTGAGATGGGGATCGGCAAGTCTGCATTGGTTTCGTGTTTCGTGTCGGAGCTGCCCAATGACACAATCTTTGTGCGCGCTGAGTGTTCACCGGCACGCAGCGAAGTTCCCTACACCTTGCTCGCCGAATGGTTGCGCGCACTCACGGAAATCGATTCTGAGCAAACGGTAGAACAGGTGCGCAGTCATCTGGCTTCGTTGATCGACGGTTTCGACGTTGGGGAAGAACGTGAAGCCATTCTGGACCGCCTTTCCGCGCTGATAGCCGGCCAGTTTGCTGCCGCCATCGATGAGGGCGATGCGGCACAGAACCGGCGGCTGCTCACTGCAGGGCTACGCGCATTCATTGCCCGACGCACGTTGCAGAGCCCAGTGGTTCTGATTGGTGAGAGCTTGCAGTGGAGTGACCCGTCGAGCCTCGAGGCAATTCAAGACCTGCTGCGCTGGGCTGAGCCATGGCCCGTGCTGGTTTTACTCGTCGCGCGACCTGGTGAACGGGTGTCTTCCAGCCTCGACGGTTTGGTTCATGTAGAACTCAAAGAGCTCAGCATGGACAACCAAGTGCGCCTGCTGCAGACGCGCCTGGGAGCCAGCCGCGGCGTCGAGCAGGTATGCGCCGATATCATTCCACGCATCGGAGGCAATCCCTTCTTCTTGCTCGAAATGGTGGACGCCCTCTTGGAGCGCGGCGTGCTCGAGCTCCGTGAAACGGCAAAGAACGTCCTCGAACTGGCGCCGGTGCAAGGCGTTGAGATCGGTGCTCAGAGTCTGCCGTCCACGCTCGAGCAGTTGGTCGCCGACCGCTTGGAGGAACTGCCTCCCGAGGAACAAGCCATCGTCGATTGGCTGGCAGTGGCAGGCGGGCCGCTGCGGCTCGAAGTCATGCGGGCCTTAGTTGGGCAACAGGTGGACGAGACCGTCACGCGCCTCTGCGCGCGCGGCCTGTGCTCCGACGGAGGCGACATGGTCGACGTTCGTCACCCGGTGACACGTGACGTAGCCTATTCATCACTCGACTCAGAGATGCGCGTAGACATGCATCGACGCCTGGGTGAGCAATTGAGCCAGACGCCTCTGGCCCGGGGCCTGACGGCTGCTATCGTGGCGCGACATCTCGAGGCAGGGCGCGCACGCCAGGCGGCCGCAGATCACTATTTGGAGGCGGGCCGCACCGCACACTCGAGCTATCAAGTGCGTCTAGCCAAACGTTACTTCAGGCGCGCAGTGAGAATCTTGCCCGAGAATGACGCTCGTTGCTTCGAAGCATTCGAAGCTCTGGAGGCAATCTGTCGGGTACAGGGCTTGCGCCGCGAGCGCAAGCGCCACTTGGTGGCTCTGCGCTCACTTGCCAGAGACTCTGGTAAGGCCCGCTGGGCAACCGTTGCACTGATGCGCACAGCACGCTTCGAGGTGGACATCGGGCACTTGGCTCGGGCACTGACTGCGGCACAGCGCGCCGAGCATCTCGCCAAGCTCGCGGAGCTCGCGATCGATCAGGTTCAGTCGCAGGCACTGGTTGCAGAGATCCTACGAGATCTCGGTGACATGCAGGGGGCGCTGGCAGCCGTTGACCGTGCACTGGCGGCTTCGGCGCATCCCGAAGTCTCTGCGCGTCAGCGCGCGGAGGTCCTTGGCGCCAAGGGCACACTGCTGCGGCGGGTGGGACGCGTTCAGGAAGCCATTGGTGCCCACGCGGAGTCCATTGCCGTGTTTCGACGTGTCGGCGCCAAGCGCATGGAGGCGCATGCCAAGAACTCACTAGCGTTTTCTCTTTACGCGCTGGGCCATTTCGAAGACGCGATTGCGCTGGGGATCGACGCCATTCGCATCGATCTGTCGATTGGCGGCCGATTACAGATTGCCAAAACTCTGAGCACAATCGGTCAATCCTATGCTGCGCTCGGTGACATCGAGCGCGGCCTGGCCTATTTCAAGCGCGCCCGGCAGGCGCACGAGAACTATCACGATCAAGATTCGAAAAGCGACACACTATTGGCCTGGGCCGAAGCGCTCATTGAGCACGGCAACGTGGCTGAGGCAGAATTACTACTGCAAGAAGCCGCCTCGATCAATCTTTTGACTGGAAGTGCCTATGATGCAGCGCATGAGAAGATCGTGCGCGCGCTACTGTCGCGCGCTCGAGGGGATGCGGCCACCGCCGTCATGCATGCGTTCGACGCACGACAAGTGGCCGAAGCACAAGCCTACGTTGCGTTCCACTTCTATGCGATGGCAATTGAAGCTGTGTCTCGGGTTGACATTGGGGAACAGCACACGGGGATCCTGCTGGCTACCACGACCCTCGGCGCGATGGAGACTATCGAAGGTTCAGAATATGCCCTCGC
>CAZCNI010000323.1:0-3334 GCA_964499765.1 uncultured Polyangiaceae bacterium | reverse complement strand
TTTGGGGATTGCGTTTGTACACACCACACTGTGAAGATGTGCGATCGCAACCATGGGATCGTAGTTTTTATCCTGTCTGACTGCAGACTCGCTTCCCGACGTTGTTGGGATCGTTGGTTCAATAGAGCTCATTGATTGTTGCCGGTTGGTTTCCTATGGACAACAAGCAGCGGCAACGGCAGCAGCAGCAGCAGCAGCAGCAAGCAGATTACAATACCAGGCTTGCCCAAAAGTCGCACTGCGTGTTGCGGTACGCCGAGTCCGCGGTCACGGTTGCGTCAATTGTCACCAGCGTGTCGCTGCCCGTCGTGATCGAAGGCCAAGCGACACTACCATTGACATGGGAATCGCCAAAGGCGGCCAGCCTCGCCCAATGGCTGCCAAAAGTCGCAATGACTCGTAAGTCGTTCGCACCGGGTGTTGGCACTGAGCCAAACACGAAGGGTAATTCCGATCCATGAAACACGCCGTAGGCCTCCGGGAGGGACCCGACCCAGCGACAGGAATCGGAAACTGGTTCACGGTGACGTGCCGCTGCGGCGGCGATCACGATCTTCGAACTCGTAGATGCAGGAACGCGCTGAGCTGCGAGTTTTGACGCACTCGATCAGTTGCTTGTCGTAAGGTATGGTCAGGCACTTGACGACCAGCTCGTCGAGCTTTTCGCTCACCGCGGGCACGGCAAGCAAACGCGGGTCAGCAATCCGCAGCGTGCGCATTGCAAAATCGAGGCACTGCTCTTGACTCGGCGCCTTGCGTTCGCAACTGGGTAGCAGAGCGACAACGCAGAGCATCGTCACACAGGCCAGGCTGTGTGATACGCAAGGCAATCTCACAAAATGACTCCAATACCGAACAGCCCCTGCGCTTTGCGTGAGAAATACGGGTAGCCGCCAAGGTGCGTGCGATGCCCCTCGGGCGTGAATGCTTGCACTGGGTCATGCGCGGAACCTCCCTGGTACCCGAGGTCCCCGGTCGACAGATCCAGGTCCAGGACGATCCAATCTCGGATCAGTTCATACTGCGCGCCCAAAGCCCATTGCCCTTCCACGTACACACAAGCGCGATCTGCACTAACCCAGCCAAGGCTCGTCGTGTCCAACGCGGGCACGATTGCCCGCGCCCAGCCGATGCCAACCCCGGCCCAGAGCGACAATGACTTCGTTGCGTGCCACGTCGGTTCCAAGCGAAACGTCCAAGAGATGAACTGGAAGTCGGATTGCTTGATCTGCGCATTGGGTTGAGCAAAAGCAGCCGCGTCCGGTGACACAGGTTGATTGCCGCGCAGAACGCTGATGCGCAAGCCCAACCAGCGGTAAGGGTCCACACGACCGCTGACACCCCACACCGGGCCAACACTGCTGGAGGCAGTATTGCCATTGAATCCGTGGTGCCAAATACCCGCCACACCCATGAGCGTGAGGTGGTGCTCTTTGCCTTCGAGTTCTACGGGCGGCACATAGGGCCGTGGTTCCTGCTGGTCTGCTTTTGGGGCTGGCGGTGCCGGTTCCTCGAGCGGCGGCTTGGCTAAAGGCTCTACTTGCAGGGCCTTGAGCGTGCGGTCTGGGTGCTCAGGAGTTGCTTTGCTGTCACTCGATGCATCTTCGGCTTGGGCTGTGTTGGCAATCAGCAAACCCGTCGCGCACAGGGTGAACACCCCAAGGGCACTTCGCACATGTACCTTTGTCTGCAATGGTCTCGAAAAAGCCATCCGCATGTCAACCTCGCGGAGCCAGCCCGATTTGCTTCGAAACAGCCTCGAGCACCAACCGTTGTCGCTCGTCGACCTCGGCGTCGGTGAGCGTGCGGGCCTCGTCGGGCTTGGTTCTGGCTTTCGGATCTCGATAGAGCAAGCGAAACGCCAGGGCGCGACAACCGGTTGCGAGCCCTTCGCCTTCGAACAAATCAAACGGTTCGACTGATTCGCAGAGCTCGCCAGCGGACTTGGCCATCACGTCGACGATCGTGCTGGCAAAGACTGTGTTCGGCACTTCGAACGACACGTCACGGATGATACCAGGCACCTTAATCAGCGGCCGATACTTGGGTCGAGGCCGCTCGAAGGTTTCAACTGCCGCCAAATCGAGCTCGACGACAAATGCGGTCTCGCCGAGGTCGAACGCGTCGATGACATCCGGATGCAGAGGTCCAAACCAACCCACGGTCTTGCCCTGCACCTGCACGTCAGCCGCTCCGCGCGGGTGCAAGTGCTGATGATGGGGTTGTTGCGACACTTGCAAGACAGTTGCCGGCAATGACAAGTACCGCTGCACCAATTCCAAAGCCATGGCCTTGGCATCATAGACGTCCAGCGCTTCCGGCTTCTTGAGCCAAGTGGGGCGTGACCCGGCGAGCACGGCTGCAAAGCGCGGTGCTTCAACGGGCAGTATTGCATCTTCTGGGTCCCGGGGGCGCAGGCTCTGTGCCAGCTCGCTTTGCGCCGTGCTCGACGGCAAGAACACGGAGCCAATCGCAAAGAGGCGCACATTGGATTCGCCACGACGGCGGGCGCGGCCCAGCGCTTCGAGCAACCCGGGCAGCAGGCTCGTGCGCATCACGTTCCGATCTTCGGTAAGCGGGTTTTCGATCTTCACCACAGGGGGCAGCGCTTTGACCTGAGCCAGCATCTGCTCGGAAGTAAAGCCGTACAACAGCGCCTCACTGAGGCCGAGCGTCATAGCAACCTCGGTCAGCTCGTGCTCCATTTGCCCGGTGGTGCGTCTGGGCTGATTCACACGCGCCGGAATTCTGGTCGGGATCTTATCGAGACCATGGATGCGCGCCACTTCTTCGATGAGGTCCACTTCACGGCTCACGTCAGGTCGGTACGAGGGCACGCGCACGGTAACGCTCTCGGCGTTTTCCTCGAGGACTTCGAAACCGAGCCGCCGCAGAATCGACACCGATTCACCGGGGAGGATCTGGATGCCCAGCAGTGCATCCTGGCGTGCAAAGCGAAGCGTTGCCGACGGGCGAGCAATGGGTTGGCCCTCGACAACGCGGACCGCGCTCACCCACTTTGCGCCCGAAAGCTTCTGGAGCAATGCCAATGCATGGCCGAGCACGAGCTCGATCGCACCCGAGTCTACACCGCGTTCGAAGCGATGACTCGATTCAGTGTGCAGCGCTTGCCGGCGAGCAGTTCGACGAATTCCGCGCGGCGTGAAGTACGCGCACTCGAGCAGAACCCGCGCGGTCCCATCAGCGATCTCACTGTGGAGGCCGCCCATGACACCCGCTAAGGCGGTGGGGCCCTCGCCGTCCGTGATTAGCAAGTCGTCGGCAATCAGTTTACGTTCTTCACCGTCGAGCGTAGTAAAGACTTCACCGTCAT
>CAZCNI010000322.1:0-3344 GCA_964499765.1 uncultured Polyangiaceae bacterium | reverse complement strand
GCTTTGGATGTCATCCAGATGTCGGGAGCAAAGTGAATACCTACCATGAGCCGGCGGTACTTCTTGACGCCGGCGGTTTCGCCCATGGCGCAGAAGCCGTCGTCGCAGCGACCCGTGTCGCAGTCAGAATTGGTTTCGCAGGCGGGTGCGTTCTCACAGGTACCAGCGGCACAGTAGAGGCCCTTTTTGCAGGGCTCAGCTGGCGTGCAGCTGTCGCCCCAACCGCCACCACCGGCGCAACCGGGCATACCAGGCGGGCACTCGACTTTGTCACCGCCGCCACCCGCACCGCACTTCGCGGGCGGCGCCGCACCCGGGTAAGCGGGCGCTGGTTGCGCTGACTGCGCAACGATGTTGAATGTCGAGGGAGCGATTTCACTGCCGAGAGTCTCGATGGTGTCGCCGTTGGCGTCTTGCGCAATGACGTAATAATTGAGTGCGCCGGCTGCGCCCACGCCATCGCAAGGGATCTGCCCACGCAACGTGCCACCTTGCACCTGCATCGGAATGGTCTTGTAGGCTTGCCCGTCGGGCGTCCTGTAGCTCAGCTCGCCCTTGACTACACCAGGCGGAGGCTTGCAACTGACCGGTATCGGTTGACGAACTTGAATCTCGTAGTTTTCAACTGGGGTGCAGGAGAATGCTCCTTCTGCAGCAGCGGCAGCTGCCGGTGCTGGAGTGGCTGCTGCCGGTGCTGCAGCTGCTCCACCCCCACCAGCCTTGACCTTATTGAACTCCGCCTGAACTTCAGGGGTGGCCAGTGCCGCATCAAGAGTGATAGCGGCGTCGGCTGCCTTGGCCTTTTCAAACGCCTCTCTTGCCGCAGGCATATTCTGCTTGCCGCTCCCGCGCACGAGGCCGACATACATATAGGCTTTGGCAATGACGTTCGGGCTGCAGTCTTTGCCGCACGCTTTGATGACGCCAAGGAGCTGAGCTTCCGCCTTATCGAATTCAGTCGCGAGGTAGTGAACGTTGATGGCCTCATCTATTTTCTTCATGGCCGCGCCGTCCTTGGGAGACGCGAAAGCCGAAAGGGCAAATGAGGCGAACAGAAGGGCAATGGTGATTCGAAGGGTCTTTTTCGGGTTCACTGCGGATCCTCCAATGGGATCGGTTTGAGTAGGGCCAGGCTAAAATGGAGGCGATAATTGGTAGCGCGGCGGGGCAATCCCGTCACGCATTGCCGTTAGGGAGAGTCAACTTCTTTTGCACCACCGGAGCGCACGAATTGCACCCGGCGGTTCAAAGCTCGGTTGTTGTCGGAATCGTTGGGTACCAGCGGACGTTCAAGCCCGTATCCGTGCGAAGTCAACCGGTCGGCGGCAATGCCGTGCGACACGAGATAGATCTTGACGGCAGCCGCGCGTTGGTCGCTCAAACGCTTGTTGTAGTCAGCCCCACCTCGGTTGTCCGTGTGCCCCTGGACTTCAATGCTCATGTCCGGGTAGCGCTTCATAATTTCGGCCACTGCGTCTAGGACGGGGAAACTGTCCGGGCGAACTGCGGCCCTATTGTATTCGAAATGGATTTGCTGCGAGATCCGAATCTCGTTCTCGGCAACCACGGCAAGGACTGGCTTCTGGGGGCAGCCCTTCGGATCTTTATCGGCAGGCCCGGGTTCGTTGGGACACATGTCGTCGAAGTCGAGTACCTTGTCTTCGTCATTATCGGGATCCGGACAACCATCTTCGTCGCGGAAGCCATCGCGATCTTCAGCCTCATCGGGGCACTTGTCTTTGCCGTCGAGGATTTGATCGGCATCGTTGTCGATATCCGGGCAACCGTCGTTATCGAGGTACTTATCGAAGTCCTCGGGCTCGAGCACACACTGGTCAACGGAATCAGGGATTCCGTCTTTATCGGTATCTGGATCATCCGGACACCCGTCGTCATCTTGGTAACCGTTATAGTTTTCCGGCTCGTCAGGACATTTATCGACGGTGTCGATGTAGCCATCGCCGTCTCGATCGCCGGAGAACGCGCACTTGTCGTGTGGCGAAAGCTTCACGGCAGCAAGAGCATTCGGTTCGGCGATCCAAAGATGGTGACGTGCCTGCGACGGCGAACCCTGATCGAGTTCCATTTGCGCAAACTTGAGGTGGCTCTCCGCAAGAGCCAATTCGCGCGGGGCGCACCACTTTGCGCCGTTGTCTTGCGCCTGCTTCACTATGTGCTGCAGGCCGTCGACCTGACCGTGAAGCTGCTGTGTTTCAGCGCAGCCGAGAACAAGAGTGCCGGAGCACAGCATCGCTTGTTGCCACCGCAGAATACGTTGGCTCATTCGGCGGGCTCCTTAGCGCTCGGCGCGCGCGGTTGCGCTTGTTCACAACGCTGCACTGCCTGATCAGCATAATCGTACGCGGCGTTTGCCAGATTGAATGCGTCGCCGTAGTCAGCTTCAGCCGCCTCGGACATGGCCTTGTTCAAGTGCTCTTCGGCAAGCGTATATTCGTAGGGTGCACGCTGCTGTGCACCGGCCTCGCGCGCTTCTTCGAGTTTAACCGACGCCGCGCTCGCTCGCAGCGCATAGAGAGAATTACCGCAGCCCGTGAAGCTGGCAATGCTGACACAAAGCAATATCACGCTGCCCGGGGCCTTGCCGCGCGGTGTGTTTCTGTTTCTGAAGAGTTCAACCAGGGATTGCATGCGGCCCTCGCAGACCGAATATCGTCGAAACGGACGCTAGCAACGAGCAAAATCTCACGTCAACCCTGCAGCACTTGCAGCAGGCGTAAATCGACACCCTTTGGCATTGCCGAGTGCAATGCTATGTCCGCCCCTGCGCCGGCCAATAGTCCGCTCGTCCAAACAAGAACGCCCGCCAACATGGCGGGCGCCCCGGGGAGGCAGACAGCAAAAAAGGAAGCTGTTCACAGGCGCCGGTAGACACCAACGACCTTGCCGAGAAGCATGGTCGACTTGAAGTCGACTGCCCGCACCAAGATGGGTGCCATACGGCTATTGGCAGGTTGAAACCGAACGTAGTCGCGTTCTGGATAGTAGTATTTTACCGTAGCTTCGTCACCAATCAAAGCTACGACGATTTCACCCCTATCCGCAGTCGGCTGCTTACGGACAAATATGTAGTCACCACTGAGAATGCCGGCGTCGATCATTGAATCGCCCGTCACTCGAAGACCAAAAACATCCCGGCCGCCTTTGACCAGCCCGCGATCGACGCGCACCGTATCGATGACGTTCTCTTCAGCGAGCAGCGGCAACCCTGCAGCCACACGCCCCAGAATTTGCACTTCCACCACATCATCCGAAACCTCACGGGCGTCGGCAGGTGCGTTGTGCGTGTCATTGCTAGGATCCATCGAATCCACCAACTTCAGAGC
>CAZCNI010000321.1:0-3346 GCA_964499765.1 uncultured Polyangiaceae bacterium | reverse complement strand
ACCGCGAGCTTGTCCTGGACCTGCTGCAATCGCTCACGGGCAATCGTGTCAACTATGGCTTTAACACCATCGGTGGAGTGCGCAAAGACATCACCGACGAGCAGAAGCAGGATATCCTTGCGGCGCTAAAACCGCTCACGGAACGCACTAAGTACTATGCGGAAATCGCTGGCCAAGAACTGACGCTGATCAAGCGACTCAAGGACGTAGGGCGCCTCTCCAAAGAGGACGTGATTCGCCTGGGCGTCACAGGACCGACAGCACGCGCCTCGGGGGTGAACCGAGACATACGCAAGGACGATCCGTATGCCATCTACTCGCTCCTCGACTTCGATGTCGTGACGGCAGAAACCTGTGACGTCTATGGCAGAACTCTGGTTCGAGTTGGAGAGCTGTTTCAAACGTACAAGATGATTGCTCAGATCTTGAACGAATTGCCAGACGGACCCATTACCGCCAAAGTACCGCGCAAAATTCCGAAGGGACAGGCAATAAGCCGCTATGAAGCTCCACGCGGAGAGGACTTTCATTTCGTGCGCGGCAATGGAACCGACAAGCCCGAACGGGTCAAAGTCCGCGCCCCCACACTCCCGAACCTGCAAGCGGTCTCTATGATGATGAAGGGCGGCTACCTCGCAGACATGCCGATTACCCTTGCAGCGATCGATCCGTGCTTCTCTTGCACCGATCGCATGATTGAACTGCATGATGCCTCGGGAACGCACGAGAACACTCGTTCTTGGTCGGAGATACGTGAATTGGGGATTCAGAGCTACCGCGCTCGCGGCGTTGATTTCGCAGAATTGGGAAAACGTTTGGCCACCAAGTTGGAGAGAGTCAGCCGGTAATGGCTATATTCAACATCCTTGTATTTCCAGGGTTCGTGTTCCTGCTCGGATTTGCTCTGGCCGGAGAATGGTTGGACCGCAAACTGTATGCGCGCATGCAGAGCCGTGTTGGGCCTCCATGGTTTCAGCCCTTGGCGGACATCATAAAGCTGTCAGCCAAAGAGGATACAATTCCCAACGACGCGGATCGTACGATTTTCAAGCTGATGCCGGTGGTGGCACTCACGGCCACCGTAGTTGCGATCTTCTACATTCCGCTCTGGAGCTCAAACGCCTTGTCGACATTTACGGGCGACCTCGTCGTCGTCATGTATTTGCTGACAATTCCGACCTTGACCTTCTTTCTCGGTGGTTGGTTTTCGCGGTCGGTCTATTCACTTATTGGCGCTGCGCGTGCACTGTCGCAACTGTTCGCCTACGAGATACCATTGATGCTCGCGGTGTTGTCGCCCGCCATGCTGGCTGGCAGTTGGTCTATCAGCGAGATCTCCGCGTTCTACGCCCAACGCTGGTACCTGGCCCCTATTAACACGATCGCCTTCTTGGTGTCACTGATTGCGTTGCTCGGCAAGCTCGAACGGGTACCTTTCGACGCCCCGGAAGCAGAAACCGAAGTAGTTGCTGGTTCGTTCACGGAGTACGGCGGCCGATTCCTGGCCCTATTCCGGTTGTGCGTCGATGTGGAAATGATCGTGGGAGCCTCCCTGGTTGCGGCGATTTTCCTGCCGTTTGGTCTGGGTCTCAACCCCTGGCTCGCGTTCGTGGTTTATCTGATCAAGGTGGAAGCCCTGATTCTGGTTCTGTCGTTCCTGCGCACAATCATGGCCCGCATACGCATCGACCAGATGATCAACTTCTGTTGGAAGTACTTGGCGCCCGCTGCGTTTCTACAGTTGGTCATCAATCTGCTTCTGAAAGGATACGTGCAATGAAGTTCCCCGGCGCGATGTCATGGGAAGTCATCAAGGGGCTTTTCACGAAGCCGGTGACGCGAGCGTATCCGGCAGTTAAGAGCCCTCACCCTGATCGGATGCGGGGTCGCATCGCGTTCACGAGCGAGAACTGCGTCGGCTGCAAGCTGTGTGAGCGTGACTGTCCCTCGAACGCCATCGTTATCGTAAAGATTGCGGACAAGACTTATCAAGCTCACGTCGATCTGTCACGTTGCATCTACTGCGCGCAGTGCGCTGACACTTGTCGAAAAGACGGAATCGCGCCCACTCAGGAGTTCGAATTGGCCGTCGTGGATCGCGAAACCCTCAAAGTCATTTATGGACCCGATAAGCCGCCACCCGCTCCCGCTCCTACTGCAGCAGAACCTGACAGCTCAACTCCTGCAAGCTCGTGATGTCGCGGTACTCGCCGTTGGATCCGATTTGTACGGGGACGATGCGGTAGCGCTAAGAATCGTTGAATTGCTGGAACCACACGTCGGAGACGGAAAGCCAATCCACACTTTCATCGGAGCAGCCGCGCCAGAAAACTGCACAGGACCTATTCGCCGACTTAAGCCTAGCCATCTTATCGTCATCGACGCTGCCGATTTGGGCAAGCCGGCTGGGACGACCGAGTTGTTGGATCCTGAGCGGCTGACGGGCGTCACGTTCTGCACGCACTCTCTCCCACTCAATGTCGTCATCGACTATATTCTTAAGGCGTGCCCGGAGTGCAAAGCCATTGTGCTTGGGGTGCAGCCAGAGCAATTGGGATTCGAGAAACCGCTCAGTCCGCCAGTAGAAGCCGCGGCACGTGGGATTGCCGACGCGCTCGTGAAAGCGCTAAGTGCCTAAAAATGGCGACGTGCATAGCCACCGAATCGTCGCTCAGTGAACTGCATCTTTCCAACTCGCACTCAATGGGACTATCCGTCATAATGAGGCGCGATGACACCGGACGACTTCTGCAAATTGGTAGCCGAGGGTTCCGTTCCTCCGGTAGTGCTCGTGGTTGGTTCGGAGCAGTACCATCAAGGTCTGGTCTGGAATGCAGTTCGAAGCGCTGTTCTCAAAGGTTCCGTTCCAGGACTGAATGAGGACCACTTCGTTGCTACTGAAACCCCGGTAGACACCATCATTAGCACCGCTCGTACCTTGCCAATGTTAGCCAAGCGTCGCCTGGTATCGGTACGCCAGATTGAACGGTGGGAAACGAGCGGCAAGGGTAACGCGGATGCCTTTGAGCGCATTGCGCAGTATGCAGCTGAACCGGTTTCCTCCACGGTCCTTATCCTAAGCGGATCGAAGTTGGACGGGCGCAAGCGACTCTCGACAATCGCCAAAAAGGGTAATTGGCTGGTGGCCTGCGAGCCCATCGCTCGTGCCGGCATTGCCGGGTTCATTGCCGCAAAGGCAAAACAAAGATCGGCAAAAGTATCGTCCAGCGCCGCAGACCTGATCACAGAAGTCGTTGGCACTGATCTCGCGGCAATTTCGGACGCAGTGGAGCGACTGTGTCTGTACGTGGGTGTTGACGGGGTAATTGACGAAGATACAGTCGGG
>CAZCNI010000320.1:0-3352 GCA_964499765.1 uncultured Polyangiaceae bacterium | reverse complement strand
GGGTGGCCCCCTGTATATCTTCGATTCAACGCAGGAGAAGGGGCCAAGCGCTCGCTTGCTGGTAGATGATGTACTCCAGCGCGCTGCTGGTCGAGTGGATGCGGTTCAGATCCGTGAGGTAACGGCATCTGAACCCGGCTCCCGCTACATCGACTTTCTGTTACCTGGATTGATTGGAATGAACCTGATGGGCAGTAGCATGTGGGGGGTTGGCTATAACCTCGTAGTGGCACGCAAACGCCGACTATTGAGGCGCTTCGCCGTCACCCCCATGCGCCGTCCGCAGTTTCTCATGTCGTACTTCTACGCCCGCAGCTTGTTTCTGCTGGTGGAGTTAGGGCTATTGGTGTTGTTTGGTCGCATCGCGTTCAGTGTCCTAGTTCGCGGCAACTTGTTTTCACTCGTTGTGACGAGCTTCATTGGAGCAGCTTCGTTCGCGGGCATCAGCCTCCTGATTGGTGCGCGCGTCGAGAACACAGAATCCGCCAATGGCTGGATGAACTTGGTTCAATTGCCCATGTGGGTCTTGTCGGGAGCGTTCTTTTCGTACGAACGGTTTCCCAATTGGATGCACCTACCGATTCGAGCCCTACCGCTTACTGCCCTCAACGATGCCCTGCGAGCGATCTACAATGACGGCTCGTCGCTTGCGGCAACCTGGCCACAATTGGCGGTAATGAGTGTCTGGGGCCTGGTCGGTTTCTTGATAGCGCTGCGAACCTTCCGGTGGCAGTAAAGTTGGGGCATCATTGGAGGGAGCTACCTGTCTGCTTTGTGCGGCATTACGAACGAACGCTGCAAGATGCTTCCAGTGAATGTCGCGCGCAGGTAGAAGCCTCGGGGCAATTGGGCTACGGCAACCCCTTCATCATCTAGCCCCATCCGCCGAGCCTTCGAGTTGCGCGCTTTGGGCCTCACCTGCATCACTTGGCCAAGATGTCCCGTAATTGACTCAATGCTGCCGCGGCCGATCAAACCCGCCAGTTCGTCCCAGTCTTGCTTCAATCGCGCCATTTCATCCGCATCCGGACTCCAGAGCAGCGGCGAAGCAATTGCCCTTCTGGCAACCGGTATATCCCGTGAACCTTCAATGATAACCCAGAGCACTCGCCGCAACTTGCGGTACACGCGCGAATTTTTCCATTCGGTGACGGCAACGTCGAGCAGAGGTATGGTGCAAACGAATGTTGACTCGCAGGGCCAACCATTGTGGTTCACTGGCAGGGTCTTCAATTCAATACCAAGTGCCTGAAAATCGGGTTCGTCTTTGCTACCAGCAGTGGCGCCAAGGCAGCGTTCAATCAGTTGGCCCGCCCAGCCTTTTGCGTGCAGCAGCCCGTCCGGCACCACTGACTGCGCTTCAGCGGCCAAGTCGGCCAACGTCATACCAGCCAGTCCCTGGGCGCGCGCCCAGAGTTCCGCTTCCGTCTGCGGTGGTGTTGGCCGGCTTTGCATGCGGTGCACCCTAGCAGATTCGAACGTGAAAGACGTGTACGGCTGCGCTAGCCTGCGCACTAGTGTTCAATTCACGTTCGCTGCTGCCACTTCTCGCGTTGCTTCCAGCAATCAGTGCGTGTAGTCGCGAACACAAAGCAAACGCGGATCGAGCTAGCCTTTCGCGTTCGCTCGCCACGGCCGAGGCTCGTACCGTTTCCGATGCACGCTCAACGGAGCGACTCCTCCGCATGGCTGATGCAGCCTCTGCTACCACCAGCGTTGGTGACGACCCCCAGTTGCCCGATTGGTCCGAGCAAGCCGTTGCCGCACGAGTTCCCAACACTGACGGGCCACGTTACTACGTCAAAACGCGGCACGTCTGGATCTACCCAGAACCTAACCTCGAGCTACAATGGATCGGTTTTCTTTGGACAGGAGGAAGCGTACGCCTTAAGAGTACGCGCCCCATCTACGGCCCCGGTTGTACGTTCTTCTACGCGGTCGACCCAATCGGTTATATCTGCAGTGACGGCAACCGCGGCACGCTCGACGCCAACGATCGCGTGTACCGCCAGCTCTTGCGCTATTCTCCGCGAACCGATTCCCCGTGGCTTCACCGCTATGGACAAGTCAGCGCGCTGACACGCTACTTTGCCATTCCCGGAGCCGCGACGGCAAACCGCGACGCGGTGGATGCGGGTGCTGAGCAAGCCTTCGACCTCAATTTCGCCGCACTTGCTCCCAGCGTTCACGAGGCACACGTCTCACTAATTGACCGTTCCACCGTCGCCTATTCTGCAGAGGGCACGCAAGCAGGCAAAGACTGGTTACTAACTTCCGATTACGCTGTGGTGGAAAAAGCCAAAGTAACGCCTTACCCAATCGTTCGCTTTCACGGCGTGCACCTAGATTCCGCCATTGCGCTACCGTTGGCGTTCTTCAAAGGCAGGGATCGACCGCGCTATGCCGAGATCAAGACCGGACAATTCGAACCGCACGGTATCCCCTATGCGCGACTCACGTGGGTAGGACTGACGGGCACTCGAAAGCACGTGGCGGACGACGATTGGCTCGAGACCAAAGACGGTGGTTGGGTCCGAGCCAGCGACGCAACGGTGCCAACTCCCTCCGCGGTAACACCTTGGGGGGCACCCATCGATTCAGCTGACGCTTCCACGACAAAGCCCAAGGGTCGCGGCACCTGGATTGAAGTAAGCATTCTTGGCGGATGGTTGATCGCCTATGAGAATACGACCCCAGTATTTGTAACGCTCATTTCGCCAGGCAGTGGTGGTTTACCAAAGAAAGAGCAGGCCCCCATTGATACCTTCTCGACCCCGCTCGGGCGTTTCCAAATCAATGGCAAGTTCATCTCCTCCACCATGACGGGGCCAACAGGACTCATTCATTCTGAGGTACCTTACGCGCAGAATTTCGCGGATCTCTACGCCATTCACACCGCCTATTGGCACAACAATTGGGGCAACCCCATGAGCGGCGGTTGCGTGAACGTGTCACCCATCGACGGCTACTTCCTTTTCCATTGGACGGAACCGGCTTTTCCAGATGATTGGTATGGCAAACGATGGTTACCCTCGCGAGAACCGTCAACCACCGTCGTGATCCATCGCTAATTGAGTGCGGAGGCGCGACACTTGCAGTCCGAGTCGACGCATCGGCCATCATTCGCAGTCGACGCACGGATGACTTCAGCTATAATTGGCCCGCAATGAATTGGGCACACTCAATCAGTAGCGCCGTTGCCAGTGTGCTCTTGTTTGGTTGTACAAGCACTGAATCGGCCATTGCGCCTCTTGGATTTGGCCCACTTGCAAAGGCTGAACTAGCGGAGCGAGAACACAATGGTTCACATTCTCAGTTGACGGAGAAGTCCAAGCGCCTTCGCCTTTCGCAA
>CAZCNI010000319.1:0-3367 GCA_964499765.1 uncultured Polyangiaceae bacterium | reverse complement strand
GTGGATGCGACCACCGGCGTCGATGTTCCAACCCGCCAGTTCTATGAGATGGCGGTCGCGCAGAACAAGCCGCTGGTCATCTTCGTCAACAAGCTAGACAAGGAAAACGCCGATTTCCAGCGCGCCGTTACCAGTATTCGCAATACTCTAACCAAGAAGGCGCAGATCGTCGCTCTGCCTCTCATGTCTGGCACGAGCGTAGAGGGCGCCGTGGACGTCATTGAAGGCAAAGCCATGTCATTCGCGGACAAGCCCAAAGACATCGTCGTACCCGATGACATGAAAGACGAGATATTCCTCGCGCAGCAGTCGCTGTGGGAAGAAGTTGCCGGTACGGACGACGCATTGTTCGAGAAAGTTGCGGGCGGCGAGAACCTGACCAAAGAGGAAGTCTTGCCGCAACTCGTCAAGGCGATTGCCATCGGTGAGATCGTTCCGATCATTGGCGGCACATCAGTGCCCCCCCGAGGCGCTTCTCTTCTGCTCGACGTGGTGTGCCAATTGCTCCCGTCCCCTGACAAGCTGCCCGCTTTCACCGTGGCAGAAGATGGCACCAAGACCCAGCTCACGCTCGGTGCTGATCAACCCGCGATCTGCCAGGTGTTTCGCGTAACCAGCGACCCTGGCGTAGGCGAATTGTTTTTCTTGCGGGTCTTCAACGGGACGATTCATTCGAGCGACGACCTCTTGAATCCACGGCAAAAGGACCGGGAGCGCATCGGGCACATGGTTCGATTGCAAGGCAAAGACAAGAAAGAGCTGACCGAAGCTACCCTAGGTCAAGTGGTGGCCGTGCCCAAGCTCAAGCATACATTTGCCGGCGACACGCTGTGCCAGGCGAATCGCCCAGCGATGATGGCGCCGATCCCGTTTCCGAACCCGGTTCACTCGGTCACGGTTCAGCCCGAGACGCGCAAAGACCAAGACAAGCTCGGGGTGGCGCTTGGCAAACTCGCGCAGACGGATCCAACGCTGCACCACCATGTCGATGCGGAATTCAACGAGATCATTCTCTCGGGCATGGGCGAGGTGCACTTGGAAATCGTGGCGGGCCGCCTGCGTGACCGTTATGGAATTCAGTTGGCAATGGGATTGCCTCATGTGGCCTATCGCGAGACGCTCACGAAGAAGGTCAAGTCTCAGGGGCGTCACAAGAAACAGACGGGTGGCCACGGTCAATTCGGTGATGTATGGATTACTGCCGAACCGTTGTCCCTGGGTTCTGGATTCGAATTCGTCGATGAGGTCAAGGGCGGAGTGGTGCCGAGCAAGTTCATCCCATCGGTGGAAACCGGCATTCGTGAATCGATGAAGCGCGGAGGGCTGGTGGGCTACCCAGTGGTCGACCTGCGGATCACGATCTTCGACGGCTCGTATCATGCCGTGGATTCATCGGATATGGCGTTCCAGATGGCAGGCGCGATTGCCTTCAGAAAGTGCTTGGAGCTTTCAGGCACAACGCTGCTTGAACCCGTCATGCGCCTGCATATCACCGTGCTTGCCGACTACGTGGGTGCGATCACGAGCGACTTGAACTCACGTCGTGGGCGGATTCTGGGCATGGATGCGATTGGCGACGTGCAGACCGTGCATGCCGAGATCCCTCAGGCCGAGGTGTTCCGGTACTCCACTGATCTGCGCAGCATGACGCAGGGTGCCGGTACTTTCACGATGGAGTTCGCTCGTTACGATCCAGTGCCCGCGGCTTTGGTCGAACCAATTCGCACCAAGCAAGCGGAACGGCGCAAGGCTGCTGAGCCCGCCTCGGCCTAGTAAATGCGCAGGGGGCCGGCCCTGCGCACGGCACTTTGTTGAGTAGGTCCTGAGACTTTTGGATTTTCCGCTCGGAATGGGGTGGTTTGGCCGGCCCATGTAGTTTGGGCGCGGCCAGTGAGCGCTTGGCGCGCGAATTTGCTTCGCAAATCAGTCGCAAATGCCGCAAATGCGTGCAACTCGAGCTCTGTGCCGCGACTCTTGCTTACATTGGCCTTGACGGTTCCCTGAGTGAACTTAAGTTGCGGCACGCGAACTCGGCGGCCGCCGTCCACCAGTGTGTCGGTGGTTACCGTCCGAGTCCCATTTCCACGTGGAGGCAAGCCCCATGAAGATTCGACCACTTCACGACCGAATAGTCGTTAAGCGTCTCGCCGAAGAGACCACGACCAAAGGTGGCATCATCATTCCCGATACCGCCAAAGAGAAGCCAATTTCCGGCGAGGTACTCGCGGTTGGCAACGGCAAGCTGCTCGATGATGGCAAGCTGCGCCCACTTGACATTCAAGTTGGCAACAAGATCCTATTCGGCAAGTACAGCGGGACAGAGGTAAAGATCGATGGAGAAGATCGCCTCATTTTGAAGGAAGACGACGTTCTCGGCGTCGTTGAAGGCTAATCGTCGTCAGCAATCAGGAGCTAGTAAGCATGTCAGCAAAAATGGTCATTTACGACACCGCTGCGCAAGCAAAAATTCTCAAGGGCGTGGACGCCCTGGCGGATGCGGTCAAAGTCACTCTTGGACCCAAGGGTCACAACGTTCTGATTGAGAAGAGTTGGGGAGCACCGAAGATCACCAAAGACGGTGTCACGGTTGCAAAAGAGATCGAGCTTAGCGACAAGTTCGAGAACATGGGCGCACAAATGGTGCGTGAGGTTGCGTCGAAAACCGCCAACACAGCGGGTGACGGGACTACGACTGCTACGGTTCTGGCCCAAGCGATTTGTCGCGAAGGCATGAAGCTAGTGGCCGCAGGGCATAACCCCATGGAGTTGAAGCGCGGGATCGACGCTGCAGTCATTGCTGCAACGGCTGCCCTCAAGCTGATGAGCAAACCCGTTGCCAGTAACAAAGAGATTGAGCAGGTCGGAACGGTCAGCGCCAATGGTGACGAAACCATCGGCAAGATGCTGGCTGACGCCATGGAGAAGGTGGGCAAAGAGGGCGTCATCACAGTGGAAGAGGCCAAGGGCCTCGACACCCAGCTGGAGGTGGTCGAAGGGATGCAGTTCGATCGTGGGTATCTGTCACCCTATTTCGTGACCGATGCCGAGAAGATGGAATGCGTACTCGAGGATGCCTACATTCTGATATCCGAGAAGAAGCTCAGCATCATGCGGGACCTCGTGCCGGTGCTCGAAGCCATTGCGCGCGAGCAGCGCCCGATTCTGATTATTGCCGAGGATGTTGACGGCGAAGCGCTTGCAGCGCTCGTAGTCAACCGTTTGCGTGGCACGCTCAAGTGCGCTGCGGTCAAAGCTCCTGGGTTTGGCGACCGCCGCAAGGAGATGTTGAAAGACATCGCGGTTCTCACGGGTGGCCAGGTCATCAGCGAAGATCTCGGAATCAAGCTCGAGAATGTAACGGTCAAAG
>CAZCNI010000318.1:0-3368 GCA_964499765.1 uncultured Polyangiaceae bacterium | reverse complement strand
GCAAATGCCACTATTGTTGGCGGAAATACGGTGATTGGTTCGGGCAGCACCATTGGCGCCAACGTGTTTCTAATGGACAGCGTGCCCGCAAATTCGCTGGTTGTTTACGAGCCACGCGGAGTGCGCCTGATTTCCAAGTCGCGACCTGAAGACGTGCTGGATTACCAGATTTGATTTTTTGTCGTAGCGGCACGGAAGCAAACCGCGCTTCCCGCGCTAATTACGACATCATGAAAATGATAATCAATTGAGTGTGCACTGTTTGTACTTAGTTGGACGGTCGGTCAAGCGCACAGTGCATTTCCACTAGGCCTTGACAAGCTGTTCGCCGGAACAGATAAATGCGCAAGCTGATGTTCCCAACTGTTGGTTGAACCTATGGTTGGGCGCTAGTAGGGGCGAATTCGATAGGGCCGTGATGTCTGCAAGTGGATTTTGCAGGCTCGCATATTTTGAGGAGAAGCAATCATGACTGATAGCACCGTGACCCGTAATACGTTGGGTGAACAAGCTGCCCGCCAACTTGCCAACACGACGAAAACCCCTCCGCAGTGGGTTGGAATCACTCCGCGGTGGTTAGTGAGCTTATTGCCTTGGACGCCGGTAGAGGCGGGCACGTATCGCGTCAATCGCGTGAAAGGCGGAGAAAAGGCCGCTGACGTCGAATGCAGCCCAAGCGAAGGTATCGCGCTACCTCCAACGTTTGTGGATTATGAGGAGAATCCCCGTGAGTACACGCTCAACGCTGTGAGCGCGGTTCTCGATGTTCAGACTCGTGTGTCGGATCTGTATCGCAGCCCGATGGACCAGGTGCGCGAGCAATTGCGCATTCTCATCGAGACCGTGAAGGAACGACAAGAAGATGAGCTGGTCAACAATGCCAAGTACGGCTTGCTGCGCAACGTGATCCCTTCAATGCGAGTCAAGACCCGCACGGGGGCGCCGACACCCGATGATTTGGATGAGCTCATCACCAAGGTTTGGAAGGAACCGGCTTTCTTCCTGGCTCACCCCAGGGCGATTGCTGCCTTTGGCCGCGAGTGCACACGGCGCGGCGTGCCGCCAGCCACGGTCAATCTGTTTGGATCGCCGTTCATTACTTGGCGTGGCATTCCGCTCATTCCTAGCGACAAGTTGCACATCGGTAACGAAGGTGCGGGCACGACGAGCATCTTGCTTCTGCGTACGGGCGAGAAGAAGCAGGGCGTAGTTGGCCTGTTTCAGCCCGGCGTGCCCGGCGAAGTGAGCCCAAGTCTGTCCGTGCGTTTCATGGGCATCAACCAGCAAGCAATCGCTTCGTACCTGATTTCACTTTATTGTTCGGCCGCTGTGCTCACCGAGGACGCCCTGGGTGCTCTGGATGGCGTTGAAGTCGGAAAGTATCATGAGTACAAGTGAAGCTAGCGCCGCCGGATTTCCTGCATCCAGCGATAGTCAGAACTCCACGGCAGTGCCAGTAGCAGTTGATTTGTTGCCGGCAGCGGGGGGGCTACCCGATCTGGTGGCCATTGCTCGCATGGCGAACGAGTTCTTCTCAGGGTTGCCTGTGCAGGCTGGGCCAAGCCCAGTGTTGGAGCCGATCCCTTCGGCTGCTCTGGCGAGACCAGTCGTGAGCCCAGAGAGTCAGCCTCAAGCGCCGGCATCACCTGCACCCACTGAAGCGCCGTTGCCCCCTCAGGAAGCGGATTTTCGTTCGATTCCTGCAACTCTTGGCGGGATTTTGGGGTTTGCGGCTCCGAACTTAGTCTCGACGCCGGGTGCAGTCCCCGAGCCCTCGCCGGGTTCGCTATATTTGGTGCAAGATACACCAAGCACGCGGGGAGCCAATCCAGGTTCATCTTCATTGGCTCCGTCCGTACCGTCTGTTGGTGGGCAGAGTCCCGTGGGGCAAACATCGACAACCGCAGTGCCAGCGAGTGCAGCACCCTTTGTGCCCGGTGAATCCTTCGAGTTTGTGCCGGACTTTGCAACGTCGAATTTGGTTTCGGCACCAAGTGCAGTTCCTGAGCCCTCGCCAGGTTCGCTCTACTTGGTGCAAGACACACCGGGCGCGCACGGAGCCGAGCCTGATTTTTCGTCACTGGCTCCGTCCGTACCAGCTGGTACCGACCAGGGTTTCGCGAGGCAACCTCCGGCGATCGCGAATCCGACTGCAGTGCCAGCCAGCGCAGCACCCTTTGTGCCCGGTGAATCCTTCGAGTTTGCGCCGGAATTGGTGCCTGAACTAAATTCCACGGCGAGGCCCTTTGAGCCGCGCTCAATTCGAGGGGATTTCCCTATACTCCAAGAGAAGGTCAATGGCAGACCGCTGATTTGGCTCGACAACGCGGCAACAACACAGAAACCCCAAGCCGTTATCGATCGGCTCTCCGAGTTCTACGAGCACGAGAACTCGAATATTCATCGCGCAGCGCACGCATTGGCTGCCCGAGCGTCCGATGCCTATGAAGCGGCAAGAGACAAGGTGCGCCGGTTCATCAATGCCCCTTCTGATCGGGAAATCGTATTCGTTAGGGGCACGACCGAAGGCATCAATTTGGTGGCCAAAAGTTGGGGTGGGCGAAACGTCGAAAAGGGTGACGAGATTGTCATCACCTGGCTCGAGCATCACGCCAACATCGTGCCTTGGCAGCAGCTCTGCTCCGAAAAGGGAGCGCGGCTGCGGGTGGCGCCGGTTGACGACAAAGGACAAATCATTCTCGAAGAATACGAGAAGCTGTTCAACTCGCACACCAAGATCGTTTCATTCAGTCAAGTGTCCAATGCCCTTGGGACGATCACCCCTGCGCGAGAGATGATTGAGATAGCTCATCGCCATGGGGCTTTGGTATTGCTCGACGGCGCGCAAGCGGTCTCACACATGCGCGTGGACGTGCAGTTGCTCGACTGTGACTTCTTCGTGTTCTCCGGTCACAAGGTCTTTGGACCCACTGGAATTGGCGCCGTCTTCGGTAAGACTGCTGTCCTCGACTCGATGCCGCCTTGGCAAAGTGGCGGCAATATGATCGCGGATGTAACGTTCGAAAGGACAGTTTACAATCCGCCACCGTGGCGGTTCGAGGCCGGCACTGGAAACATCGCCGACGCGGTGGGGCTCGGCGCAGCCCTGGATTACGTCACGAAACTCGGCATGGAGAACATCGAACACTACGAACACGAATTGCTCGTTTACGCGACCAAGAGACTGCTCACCGTGCCAGGCCTGACGATTATCGGCACCGCTGCGGAAAAGGCGGGCGTAATCTCCTTCGTGCTCGATGGGTTTCGGACTGAAGACGTTGGCGCTGCCCTCGACCGAAAAGGCATTGCCGTGCGCGCCGGGCACCATTGCGCGCAACCCATATTGCGACGCTTTGGTCTGGAAAGTA
>CAZCNI010000317.1:0-3388 GCA_964499765.1 uncultured Polyangiaceae bacterium | reverse complement strand
GGCGAGACAACGAAGTTGTCTCCCGAGCGACTTTCTTCCAGTCGCCGAAAGAGATTCAAAGCGAAAGTCGTGTGTGCTCGTGCGAATTTGTCTTGGTCATCATCCTTGAGTTGAAGAGGAGAGACCGCGTGCGGCTCGATGACGGTCTTGACCATCGAAGCGGTGAGCTGACTCGAAGCCGCCGGCAAATCGGGTGGACCCGCCTCCGGGGCGGCAATCCCCACCGATGCACCCTGGCGGGGCTTGTTGCCCGGCGAACGGCTACACCCAATGCACACCGCTAGTGCCACGGAAATTCCGAACAGAGTGATCGTAAGCTTGGTTCTCAAAGCGCGCTGCATCTAGGTAGCTCTTCACGCTGCCTCAACCGAACTGTTTTCGTGAGGCACGTCGCCTTTCAAGTGGGGCGATCATGCAGCATTTTTCAGTCCCATTCCAGTCTTATGTTTCAACTGTGATAGTTACTGCAGGGTCTCACATTTCTGTGGGTCGGATAGCGTGTTGAACACCTCTCCTTGCACGGCAGTTGCGTCGCGTCGCCGTCAATCGCTGGCGTGTCTGAGCACAACGGTGCGCGTTGGTGCCTTGACAAGTTCGGGGCAACGGGTTTGCATTCAGCAATGCGCGCAACTGCCGCTTGGGCGGCTTCGGTACTTGTCTTGGCTTTAGGTTGTGGTTCGTCTTCCGTGCCGGTGGCACGTGAAGGGTTGGTGATGAAAACGCGTGCACGCGACGCGCCGCCGCCAGCAGCACACGAGACAGCGCAGAAAGCGCCGCCGCCGGTTGCGTCCGCGTCGGCAGAGTTACCGCTTGCCTGTTCCGGCCCCGGCAAAGATTGCTACCCACCCACCAGTTTCGTACGCACGCTGTGCAAGAAGCGCTATCCGGGCGTCGCTGTTGTGATGTTCAACCGATCGGCTCCATGGCACCACGCGTATGTGCGAGTCAAAGACGTAATGCCGTTCAATTCTTTGGGGGGTCCGAGTGCACATATGCGACTTGAGTTCTTGGAAGAGGTGCTGCTGTTACGGGAGCGCCAACCCAAAAAGCAACAACAACAGATGACGATCCTCGATGTACCCGTCAGTTACGACGTACTGCGCTTCGACGGCACGTGCGCCACACTAGCGGAGGATGAGTTCATCACGAAAAAGCCGGTGGTTCATCCGCATTATGCACCAGTCATCTGGCAACAGATCGACACTCGCGTACGTCTGGCTCTCGCGGAAAACCCAAAAATCTCCGAGGCGGCCGAGGCACAAAACGCCGCGTGCCAGGGCACCTTTTTGGCGGGCAACGGGGAGACCTGCCGCGACGCGACACAACGGCTGACCCGCGCGATCATGACGGTGCTAAGCGAAGGCGTTGCTCTACCACTGCCCTCGAAGCTCCCGGACTGGAGGACTGGCGTGACGACCGCCAATCAGCAGCAAGCGTCCGGTTGCCCCGGCAATCCGCCCTGCTGACCACCTGTTCCTTTGCTCTACGTTTGCATCGCATGTGGGTAACGTCGTCACATCACCGCAGTACGGATGAGACCTAAGACGAGAGCCGTGCGTGCGCGGCATATTAACCATTGTCGAAACGTAGCGTGTTACTATCGATGATAATGCTTCGCCGGCTCCACGCATTTGCGCTCGCTCTCTCAGTGGCGCTTACAGTGGCCCCGGCGTTTACCGCAGGCTCGGACACCAAAGGGCTCATTCGCTCGCTTGAGAAAAGCGATGACTTTCGCGTGCGCACACAAGCGGCACTGGCGCTTGGCGGCTGCAAGTCAAAAGACGCGTTGCATCCGCTTTGTGGTGCGCTCAGCGACGAGAACGCGACAGTGCGGGCAGCAGCTGCTGCTGGCATCGGTCGACTTCACTTGGGCGGAGAAGCCTGTCTCGAGCAACAGCGCAAACTCGAAAAGAGCACGGTGGTGCAGTCAGCCATCAAAAAGGCCATTGTCGAGTTGCGTACTGAACCGGAACCAGAGTTCACCCGTCAAACTCAGTACTATGTTGCGGTTGGCAAGATCACGGACACCACCGGGCGAACCGGCACTGAAGTCGTGGACCTTGTACGCAAGGTCATGCATGACGCCGCAGACTCCAACGGCACGATCGTGCTCGCGCCTTCGACCGAGACCGCAGCACAGGCAACCAAGCGACTGGCGGCACACAAGGGAGTGAAAGGTCTGTACCTAATGCCTCGGGTCGGGCCTCCGCAGTACACTGACAAAGCCGTGAAGTTGAAGGTCGAAGTGGCCTACCTGACTTACCCGGGCAAAGCACTACTGGGCATGATGGGGATCCCGCTCAGTGCCACGGGCGTCCGTGGAAAAGATCGCGACATTGAGGACCAGCTGATTACCGCAGCGGCTCAACGTGCGATCGAAAAAGTCGCTTCATTTGGCGCGGATTCGCACTAGCCACCCCTTGATGAGAGCCCGTGATCGCGGTTCGGCAAGTGCCGCGGACCGTAGTGGCGTACATTGTGGGACTTGCGGCATTGTCTGCGTTCTTAGGGTCAAGCGTAAGGTGAACCGAATTACGACCGATACCGCTTGCCGTGACCACGCATTCGACTCTATCGTACAAGAATCGCAAACGAATCCCTGAACCCAACGTCCCGAGGCAATCGTCGACTCCGGAACTACCTGCTGGATGCGCGCTTTCAGCTAAAGTATAGCGCCTATCTTGCGGGTATCGCGCTGTTGCTTAGTTTGAGCTTGGGCCTTTTGCTCTGGCGAACCAGCAATGCCGTTCTTGCGCAGAGTTACCAGACCGTTGCGCAGGGCGAACAAGTCGTATCGCGTGGCCGTGACGTACTCAAAGAGAGTCAGAAGGTCAGCGAAGTCGTCCAGATGAGCATAGTGAAGGATCCGGCGTATAGCGACAACCCGGCCCTTCTTGAAGCTTTCAAAGACGACTCCGCAAAACAGACCGAGAAACTCAACCAACAGCAACGCACACTCGAACAACAAGCGACGGACCTCAAGCAACGTTCGAATGAAATCGCGCATCAGCAGAGTGCAATGCTGTGGACCCTAACCTCGGCGCTGTCCTTGTTGGTGGTTCTGATCGCGCTTGCCGGCATCGTCGTGACCCACAAGATTGCCGGGCCCATCTACAAGATGAAGCGACAGATCAGGGAGGTCGGCAAAGGCAAGCTGCAAATTCCAGCACCGCTGCGCAAGGGCGACGACCTGGTGGAGTTCTTCCAGGCTTTCGAAACCATGGTCCGAAGCCTACGACAACGACAGCAGGTTGAAATCGAGCGCCTGGAGCGAGCACTGGGCGCGTTGGAAGCAAGCGGTGCAACCGAGCAGCTGCAAGCCGTCCGCGACCTGTTGCGCGACATGAAGGCCGCGCTCGACGAATAAATTCGCTGGTCCCCTCCCACA
>CAZCNI010000316.1:0-3390 GCA_964499765.1 uncultured Polyangiaceae bacterium | reverse complement strand
GAACGAAGTTCTACAAATTTGAATCGGGTTGGGAAAGACTCTACTCCGAAGACTTCACCGACGAGGAAAGAAACAAGATTGTTAGTTCATTGAAGCAAGCAATAGGGTTATCGGAGTTCAAGACCCAAACGACTTGGGGCGAGCAAATTGAAGACCGGGGTAGCCAGATTACGTTTTCCGCGTTAGGGCAGTCGGCTCCACTTGATGAAAAGAAAATGTGGGACCCCGATTTCGCTAAGCGGCAGAAGATAAAGACCATCCTTGATAGTCTCATCCCCGAGTTTTCGGTAAGGTTGGGCGGCACTACATCCGTTGACGTCACTAAACCTGGAATCGACAAAGCCTACGGGATTAGAAAGCTTCGAGACACCCTTGGTATCGCAATTAGCGAGATGATTTTTATCGGAGATGCACTATTTCCCGGCGGAAACGACTATCCTGCAAAAGAAGCGGGCGCCGAGTCAATTCAAGTCAGAGATCCTAACGAGTCAAAATGCGTGATTGAAGCGATCATCGCCTGTCTGAATTGAGACGGCAGTCGGTTCCACCCGCCGCTCTGGGCACGTCGCTACTGCGATTGCGAAGCTAGGGTACTATGTTCCCTCGAAATGCCGCTTGTGTGCAGTTCACGAAGCGTGTCTGTCCGACTAGTCGCAACTGCGCACGCTTGCTCGACGTGATGCGCATTCATGACTTCGTAGGTTTCGTCGTGCCATCGGTGCCCGCAGACTGTGCAACTTGAAACAAACATGAGACAATGAAGGTTGTGACCTTCATATTCGAAGGTCTTCATTTGCGCGGCTGGCTCCGCTGCTCCTTGGCACTTCTCGCACGGTATCGCCATAGCTGATCAGTCCCTCAATTGGCAGGCACCCATACCTCGACTTGGAATTGGCCGCACGGGATATCACCAGTTGATGCAAGATTGTCACTCTCACTGATCGCGGCGCTCAGCATCTCGCTAAATTGCGGAGTCTAATTTTGCAAGATTCCAGTTGATGCATGCATTTGCAGTTAGCACTTCACCAATACCGGCGACACAACGTTCCAAGTAAGCGCCCGGTCCGATCCGAAAATTCACGTTGTACTTTGCAAAATGCAACACTTTTGCCAGCGTCAGTTGTCGAATGTTATGACATCGTGGGAACAGTCGTGACCATATTTCGACGGCCTGCCCGCACGTCATTTGCTTCAGAAGCAATCGAGACCTAGGGCCTTGGAGGGGCCGCACGGCGTTACTCATGGGGCGCGGCCTAATGCCCCTATTGCGAACACAATACGGCACGCTTGTTGCGTAACTGGACCGAAGGAAAGCGAGTTGCCCGATGATCGGTTCATGGTGGTTTGTGTGGATGCTAGTCATGTTTCTACTACTCGTCCCGCCAATGAGTTATGGCTGGGGCTACCGCGGATGGGGTCCACCCTACCCTAGGTACATTCAGCGACGCCGCGGCCAACAAGCAGCCGCCGCAGATGCTACAGCTTCGTTTAACCACCATGCTTGGGGATGGGGTGGCGACTTCGTGTGGGGCGTATTTCTCCTTGGAATGCTCTGGGCTATTCTTATAGCCACAATGTTCGCAGTGAGGTGAGATTGCACGCATTACCTAGTGCCGTCTTTCACCGACGGAATATTGATGTGGCGACAAAGTCTCACGTTAGTCGCCTGAAGGACTTTGCAATTTGCCAAGTCAATCTCTAATCGCGCTTACAGGCATCGGCGCAAGTGCCCGGTGAGTTTTCCGCGCGGAACTGGTATTGCGCCGCTCGCGTGGTTGAGAACGTTCCTTTTTTGACATTGGTCGCGACTGGCGACCCAGTACCGCTACGACATCCACAAGCCCGTCAGAAGGGTTTGCAACGGCGTTTTGAGAAGCACGATGGCATCGATCGTGCACGAGGATCAGATAGTTCGAAACATTTGGCGCCATTAGGCGAAGAGTAATAGCCATGTTACGATGTCTGAAAGATCTTGAACGATACAAGGTGAGCGCCACGGACGGTGACATTGGGAGCGTCGTGGATTTCCTTCTGGACGATGAACACTGGGTGGTTCGCTATCTAGTAGTCGAGACCGGCGGTCTCCTCAATGAGCGCCAGGTGCTCATTTCTCCGATTTCGTTCCGCCAGGTGGATTGGTCAACTAGGCGATTTCACCTGGCTTTGACGATGGATAGGGTCAAGAACAGCCCAAGTGTCGACGTAAACAAGCCAGTTTCGCGGCAACACGAGCGCGACTACTACGGCTACTATGGAATGCCGTACTACTGGGGTTCGTCATGGTTCTGGGGAACCGGCGCATACCCGGGCTTGTTGGCAGAGTGCGAATGGCACGAGTCGCAGACTGAGCTACCCGATCAGTCAAGCGATTGCCATTTGCGCAGTGCGAATGAGATCCGCGGGTATCACATTCAGGGAACCGATGAAGCGATCGGTCACGTCGAGGACTTCATCGTTGACGATGAGACTTGGGCGGTGCGATATTTGGTGATCGACACAAGCAACTGGTGGTTAGGCAAGAGAGTGTTGATTGCACCACACTGGGCAACCACCGTCAGTTGGGAACAAAAGAACGTCTGCGTCGAATTGAGTCGGGAGAGAATCAAGAACAGTCCTGAGTGGAGCGCACGAACGGCTATGAATCGCGACTATGAAACGCGACTATACAAGCACTACGGTCGCCCCGCGTACTGGATCGATGACGAACGCCGAGCGCGAGTGCAGCCGCCGCAACGTCACGCTGAATGAGATTCATTTCTTGTTATCTGGATTGAGCGACACCAACAATTAGGGGTTAGCGCAAGAAAGTGCACCTTATGTGTAACTGCTTTCAGTCTGGAGCAACGATATCCAATCTCGCACGTCCAGGTAAGCGACTAACGCAAGGTAAAGTGATGAACACAACGAAACAAATATTGGGTGTTCTATTCAAGGGGCTCGTTTTCGGCGTTGTTCTAACGCAAGACTGCGGAGCTTCGGCAAAAGTGCCCGGAACCGGTACATCTGATGCTGGAACCTACAGTTTGCCCTCTCCAAAGGCAACGATTCAGCAAGAGATGCGACTCCGATGTCGTTTCGTTGCCGAAACAACACTTAATAGAAAGAATGGCACTCTGGATGGCAACGTCAGCACCAAGATCGAAAAGCAAGGCTTTCAATTTAGCGTGCTTGAAGGTCGCCTCACATTGGTCGGCACCGTGGGGTTTGATCGACTTCGCGCAATTGCCAACGTACCCGGAGATTCCGCATACTTTGTCGAGGACACTGCATTCGGGAACATAGCGTTGTGGTCGTTCCATCGAGTCGAAGCTGACCTTATTCTGGCCGTCAAGCAGGTTAGTGTCCGTGATCTCGACGTGTCCGATATTCACATCCTTTCGACTGCTGCTA
>CAZCNI010000315.1:0-3397 GCA_964499765.1 uncultured Polyangiaceae bacterium | reverse complement strand
CACCGAAATACAAGCTCAGGTTCCACGCCTGAAGCAATTGAGTTGCACGTTCTTGCACATCGTCGATGCCCCAAATGGCTTGACGAGTGGCGAGCAGGTTCGGCTTGAGCAGTTGCTAAACTATGGTGAGCCATCGCCGGAACCGTCAGCGTCTGCGACGTTGCTTTTCGTTACGCCTCGGCCTGGGACGATTTCACCCTGGTCCTCGAAGGCTACAGACATCGCGCGCGGTTGTGGGCTCACGAACGCGCAGCGCATCGAACGCGGAGTTGCGTACTACTTAGCGACAGGAGACGGCCTGGCACTCACGGCACGTGAGGTCTCTCAGGCAGCTCGATTCGTGCACGATCGCATGACACAGACAGTGTTCGTGCGGCTCGAAGACGCAGCACAGCTCTTCGAACACTCGCAGCCGCGACCACTCGGTCACGTCAACGTGTTGACCGAGGGACGACAGGCGCTGGTTCAAGCCAACAAGGACCTTGGCTTGGCACTCGCCGAGGACGAGATCGACTACCTATTGGCCGCCTTCAGCGAGCTGCACCGCAATCCGACCGACGTCGAGTTGATGATGTTTGCACAGGCCAATAGCGAACACTGCCGTCACAAGGTTTTTCGAGCCGACTTCGTCGTTGATGGCGAAGCCAAGTCGCGCTCGTTATTCGACATGATCCGAAATACGTACGCGCAGCACCCAGAAGGCGTGCTCTCGGCGTATCACGACAACGCCGCGGTGGTTGAGGGTCGCGTCGCCAACCGGTTCTTTCCGGAACCGATTACCAGCGAGTATCGGCACCATTTTGAAGACGCGCCGTTGCTGATCAAAGTCGAGACCCACAATCACCCAACGGCCATTTCCCCGCACCCTGGCGCTTCCACGGGCTCCGGCGGTGAGATCCGCGACGAGGGTGCCACGGGTAGAGGCTCGAAGCCCAAGGCCGGTGTCACTGGTTTCTGCGTTTCCAATCTGCGCATACCTGGCTTTTTGCGGCCCTGGGAAAGCGACTCGATTGGCAAGCCCGACCGTATTGCGTCAGCGCTCGAAATCATGATCGACGGCCCCTTGGGAGGAGCTGCCTTCAACAACGAGTTTGGAAGGCCAGCAATCGGGGGCATCTTTCGCACCTTCGAACAGTCCGTGGCCTCAGAAAATGGCACGGAAGTCCGCGGCTACCATAAGCCGATCATGCTGGCGGGCGGTGTCGGCAACGTGCGACCGAGCCATGTCATGAAAGCCAAAATTCCACCCGGTTCCAAGATCATTGTGTTGGGCGGTCCCGCTATGCTGATTGGCCTCGGCGGTGGCGCAGCGTCGTCGATGACACAGGGCACCAGCGCGGCAGATCTCGACTTTGCGAGCGTGCAACGGGACAACCCTGAAATGGAGCGACGTTGCCAAGAGGTGATTGACCGCTGCGTGGCACTCGGGGAGCGCAACCCAATCCTTAGCATTCACGACGTGGGTGCTGGCGGCCTCTCCAACGCCCTGCCTGAACTCGTGCATGACTCGGAGCGGGGAGCGCGCTTCGAATTGCGTGACATACCCAATTCAGAGCCCGGCATGAGCCCGATGGAGATCTGGTGCAATGAAGCGCAGGAACGCTACGTGTTGGCACTTGCTTTCGAACGACTCCAGGAATTCGCGGAGATTGCCAAACGCGAGCGGTGCCCGTTTGCTGTGGTGGGTGAAGCCACCGCCGAACCAAACATCATCCTAACCGATCGCCATTTCGGAACTACGCCCATTGATCTACCGTTGGCGGTTTTGCTCGGCAAACCTCCGAAGATGACGCGCGTGGACCAGCGAAAGGTGCGACCGGTTACACCGTTTGACACCAGGCAAGTCAACCTTAGCGACGCGATCGACCGCGTTCTGCGTCTGCCAACCGTGGGCGACAAGTCGTTCCTGATCACCATTGGGGACCGCACGATCACGGGCTTGGTACATCGCGACCAAATGGTTGGTCCCTGGCAGGTGCCGGTTGCGGATGCGGCCGTCACCTTATCCGACTACCTGGGCTACGCAGGCGAAGCCATGGCCCTCGGCGAGCGCCCACCCGTGGCGCTACTCAATGCTGCAGCATCCGCACGGCTTGCCGTGGCTGAAGCCATCACGAACATAGCGTCGGCTCCGGTCGCGAAACTCTCCGACATAAAGCTGAGCGCCAACTGGATGGCTGCCAGCGGGTTACCGGGTGAGGATGCAGCACTCTACGATGCGGTGCACGCCATTGGTATGGAGCTCTGCCCAGCCTTGGGGCTGACGATACCCGTCGGCAAGGACTCGATGTCCATGAAGACCGTTTGGGATGAGGGCAAAAAAGCGGTTACCTCACCGCTTAGCCTCATGATCACGGCCGTGGCCCCCTTGTCCGACGTGAGAGACTGTCTAACTCCCCAGTTGCGCAACGACGTGGGCGACACGGAATTGCTACTGATCGACTTGGGCCAGGGAAAAAACCGCATGGGCGCCTCTGCACTGGCTCAGACTTTTGGCGCTCTTGGTGAGAGCGCACCTGATCTCGACGACCCGCAACTACTTGCCGGGTTCTTTGCGGCAATTCAAGAGCTGCGACGACGCAAGCTGATCCACGCCTATCACGACCGATCGGATGGTGGACTATTCGTGACAGCTCTGGAAATGGCATTTGCGGGTCACACGGGACTCGCTGTCGACGTGACTAGCCTCGGTGATGACCCAATCGCTGCGCTTTTCAGCGAGGAGCTTGGGGCCGTGATTCAAGTGCCAAGAGCCAATCATAACGAAACGCTGCAAGTGTTGCAGTCGCATGGGCTCAACCTGGGCAAGCAGCTGTTTGCCGTAGGTGGGGTTGGATCGGACACCACGGTCAGTATTAAAACGTCGTCATCAACGCTTTTTGAATCTTCACTCTCGGAGTTGCGCAAACTGTGGTCGGAGAGCTCCTACGCGTTGCAGTCGCTTCGCGACGAGCCAGAATCTGCCCAACAGCAGTACGAACTTGCGACCAATGATGCTGACCAAGGACTTCAGGTCCAAGTGCCATACGATGCCAACGAGTGCGTCGCGGAACGCTGGGTGACCAGCACCGTCGTGCATGAGCGGCCTCGGATCGCAATCCTGCGCGAACAAGGGGTGAACGGTCAAGTGGAAATGGCCGCAGCGTTTCATCGTGCTGGGTTCATCTGCGTCGACGTGCACATGACAGACGTGATGAGCGGTGCCGCCAATCTAGCGCAGTTCCGAGGGCTAGTAGCCTGCGGAGGGTTTTCATATGGCGACGTCCTCGGCGCCGGCCAGGGTTGGGCTAAGAGCATTCTACTCTCGGATCGCACGGCAGAGCAGTTCAGAGAGTTCTTCGAGCGCCCCGACGTCTTTGCCCTCGGCGTCTGCAATGGCTGCCAAATGCTTGCGACT
>CAZCNI010000314.1:0-3398 GCA_964499765.1 uncultured Polyangiaceae bacterium | reverse complement strand
CCAGATTCCAAGTAGGGCGTGAAGGCACTCCCGGAGGGCGGTCCACTAAATGCTGTGAATGTGCCTACCTCCGATAGGCTTGCGGTTGGATTGGTGCCGTTTGGTCCGGCCGCCGCTACACGTCGTGGCGTGCCTGAATTATCACTGACCCATTTCGCGGGCTGAGGAGCAGTTGCCGCTGGCGCGGTACCAGGGGCCTCAACCGGAGGCAGTTTGCCATCGTCGAAGCGAGCACGTGTGCCTCCGAGCGAAATCTCGTCACCGTGCCGAAGCATCCTTTCTCCGACTACGCGTTCATTGTTGATGAAGGTTCCATTGAGGCTGCCGAAGTCTCTGAGGACGAAGCAGTCACCCCGCAGCTCAATTACGCAGTGCTCCTTCGACACGATTCGGTCTAAAAGCTGAATCGAGTTGCTTGGATGACGCCCCAGGGTGTTGTGCGCCTGCAGCTCGGCCACTTGCGAACCTTCAGGAGTTGCAAGCAGAAGTCGGGACATAGTTGCGGAAACTAGGCTAGTCCGCCCTAACCGACCGCACAAGCCACTAAACTAATCGTCGGTGTTGCAGCTCAAATACCCTATTACAAGGCAGGATGCGGTGACGCTTGCAGTAGTTTGTGGGACGTTCGGCCAATTCGCGCAATTGGTTGTGGGGGACTTCTGCTTGGCCGGCTGGTTTCGGGTGTGGCTCAATGATTTGCGACTACGTTCGGATACTAGAGAGGGCGGAGCGACGATCAATGGCGACTGATGGGCCGGAGCGCGCCCAGTCTTGGTTCCAAGCAGAAATCGGCCTTCCTTGTGCTTGGTCGAGGACGCCTTCAACAATGCTGACGTGCATACGAGCTGGAAAACGGGATGTTCTGAGTGACCACAGGCGCCAGTCAGTCTATCCTACCACGCAGGTGCCGAGCGCCCGGACCTGTCCACCAGGTGCGCGGTACTCGGAAATCCGAACTGGCGAGAACGGCGCCAGTGTCACTCAAACGGTAATCGAACAAGCTTGGAATGGATCGAGGCGATATGTCAGAGGTGGAGGAGAATGAAACGAGCGCAATGGCGTCGACGCCACCGCGCGACATCCCGGTCGACTGGGAAGCACTTGAGGATGCATTTGAAAATAATGCACCCGAAGTGCACAGTTATCTTCACTTGGGTACAGGTGAAGTACTGCGCGTAGTTGACGGCATCGCTGACCCGGAGATGCATGCGCGGATAGCTTTGGACTCGGAATATGTAAGGGTGGAACCCGTCAGTTCCCGTGAACAATACCGCTGGATGGAACGCTTCATTCCAATGGTCGAGGATGAGGAACTCAAGCAGAAACTCATGCGGGCGATCGATGGCAAAGGTGCCTTTCGTCGGTTCAAGGACGTCCTGATGGGGTTTGTGCAGGAACGAGAACAGTGGTTCGTCTTTCGCAGTGAACGCCTCCGCGTATTTATGGAGGCCTGGCTTGCGGCCCACGCGTTCAAGCCCGTTCCTCGACCGGCATACACGCCCGAGGCTCCAGCAGCCAAAGCCTCGCCGTCGCCGTCGCCCTCGCCTATCGCACCGGATTCGCTAGCAGTGCGTCGTGGCCGGGGTTTTGAAGCGCTTCGCAAGCAACTCAAGGACGTTGCAGAATCACTGGGTGGGCGCGACCTTGAGAAAGTCATTGTCTTCGCTGAGTTCGTCAAGGCGCGTCGTGCTGCTCGCACTGCAGTACTTCGTCCAGAAAATGGCCCCGAGAGCGAGGAAGAGCTCGCTGGTTCGGTGTCGACGGCTGAAAATGAGGACGACCTCGCGGAAGGATAGGCGGCTTGAGATTAGACGTCTGCCGCACGATTGGCTGCAAGCGACGATGGCTTGTCTGTGCGGTCGGCTTTTTCGCACTCATGTGTCTCGCGCCGCGGCTGCATGCTGATGGCGCGAGACACGTGGACAGGGCCGTAATCCGGTATTTCGCGTCTGAATTGGGCGGTGCATTCAGCCCACGATTCATCTTCGAGCGCGAGTTGTCCTTTGAATCGCGGCTGCAAGCGCTCTCCGACCCAGACAGACTCAAGGATGCGACGCGCCCGTACTCTGGGCGTCACATAAGAAGCGCTTTGGAACGACACATTGCCGAGTCCCTACTCGCTAACTTGCGAGTGGACCCTGCTCCCACGGAAGCCGAGATCGTCCGCCAGACCGAGCTAGCCCGCGGTATCCTGTGCAATCGGATCGGAGGTGAACCCGTCTTGGTACATGCAGTCGCTCAAGAAGGCGTGTCGGAGCGCGAAGTAACCAACTTTTTGAGGCGTCAGGCCCGGGCTAGTATCTACCTTGACCGCATGATAGCCCCGATGCTTGCACCGACCCGGACCGAGTTGCGTCAGGTGTACGCCGTTGAGCACCACCCATTCGTCCAACTCTCTTTTGAAGAAGCTGAGCCCCTGCTTAAGCAATGGTGGATTGGTCATCGCCTTGCTGACGCAGTGGAACAGTTCTTTTCGAATGCTCGTCAGCGCGTATCAATCAGCCTGCTCATCGAGAATCGTGATGCGGTTGACAGCGAGCCGACAAACGCCGAGCAGCCTGGTTCGACAACTCCTTAAACCCAAATCATCGGCGTAAGATACCGTTTTCAGGTGTAGCTATGGGCCGTGGCGGTTGTCTGGGGCCCGACCCAAGCAGCAGAGAAGCGATGCGGCTATCCACGTCAATGGCCATGGGATGGCCAGGCCTTCCCGTGAAAAACGCATGCGCGGGATGTGGGCATTGCAACTATCGCCGCTCGCGAAGTTGTGGTTCGGTCCGCATTTTGCTAACGTCTACTTGTGGGGCAGTTTCGGCACGCTCTGGATTCACTGTTCGATCGCCACGGCACGATCGTGATGGGAATCCTCAACGTTACCCCTGACTCATTCTATGACGGAAATCATTGGTGGGGAGAAGCGGCCATCGAGCACTTCAGCGCCCTCATCGCCGAAGGCGCGGCCATTATCGATGTCGGCGGTGAGTCCAGCCGACCAGGTGCCTGTGGCGTATCAGCGCGAGAGCAGATCGCGCGCATCGCGCCCGTGCTTGAACACGCAGCTCGTACCGCCCGGGATGTATTGGTCACGGTAGACACGTGCGATCCCGTTGTGGCTGAGTTTGCGCTTCGGCATGGGGTCCACGCCATCAACGATGTTTCGTGCCTCGCGAATCCTCTTCTGGCCTCTTTGACGTCGCGGTATCGAGCAGGCCTCATCATTATGCATGCTCGAGGCCCCATGCGGGACATGCCGGGGTATTCCGCGATCCCTGAATCAAGCTACAACGACGTGGTTCTTGAGGTTAGCCAAGAATGGGGCTCAGCGCGAAGGAGAGCCAGCGCGGCCGTTATGCGTCCCGAGGACATCGTGTTCGACCCTGGTTTGGGCTTTTGGAAGA